>JAAYDD010000303.1 GCA_012729435.1 Desulfobulbus sp. | reverse complement strand
TGTCTTTCTGGTTACAGTGCTGGCGGATATAAGGCACCATCTCCTTGACAATGTAGGTGTCATAGGCCTCGTGCCGGGCATTGCGTTCGGCGGGGGGTATGGAGAAGTTGTACCAGGATTCCGCATCAACACTGTCGATGCAGAAGAGCTTGATCTTTCCCTCATAGATAAAATCAGCAATGGCATCGATCATGCCCATGCCTTCGTAATCGTAATAGCGACCCAATGAACAGGGAAAAACCAGAATCGGCATCCCCCAGTGGCCATAGACTTTAAATGCCATGTCCCGTTGGAGGTTGGAGCTGAACCAGCGATGCTCTTCAATGTGCATGGGAGGCCTCCTCGTTCGTGGTCTGATGGATGAAGGTGATGATTTCTTGCATATGCTGGAAGTCCGGTGTACGGAAGATATACCCCACATCACCCAGTGCGCTGGCGAAAACACCGGGGACCTGATCGATCCTGCAGATGGCATCACGGTAACGATCCACAATCTGCTCGTGGCTGTGCAGGTATGGCAGACCGTGCTTTCGGCTGGCATAACAGCAGTGGTACTTCCTGGTAAAGGAGATATCGGTGCGACCGTGGACAAGGAGCTCTGCCCAGATGCGGTAGATGTCGATATCGCAGGCGTAGTTGAACATGTCGGTGGTAAAGCCGCCGGGCGGTCGCATGTTGACCTCCAGAGCAGTGAACTCGTTGTCACCGGTCTGAAAGAATTCGATGTGAAAGAAGCGTTCCTGCACCTGAAACGACTTCAGACAGCGCAAACCGGCATCTTCAAGGGCCGGAGGTATGTCGCGCAGCGAGTAGTAGGCGATATGACGGGCTTCATTGACCGTTTCCATGATCCCTTGACTGAAGACGTGGGATGTCAGAAAGATCGGTCGGCCGGCGGTGTCACAGAGGCCGTCAAAGGAGACAATCTTTCCCTGGACAAAGGCCTCGATGATGTACTCGACCGGTGGTTTGACAGAGAAAAAGTGAATGAGATCACTGTCAGTATCGAGACGGAACGTGTTGAGCGCGCCGACTCCGGCATCCGGTTTGGCCACCACCGGGTAACCTGTTTCGGCGATGAGATTTCTTGCGTCTTCCAGGTCGCGGACCACTCGTCCGGCAGCCACCGGCACCCCCGCTTCCCGGAACTTTTCCTTCATCTGTGATTTGTGACGGATCATGCCGATATCCGCAGATCGCACTCCAAAAACATTGAAGTCGTCACGTAACCGCGCCTCAGTCGCCAGCCAGTACTCGTTAAGACTGTCAATACGGTCGATCTTGCCGAAACGATGGGTGAAATGCCCGCAGGCTCTGACCAGTTCGTCGTAGTTGTCCATCCATTCCACCCGGTAGTACTCGGTGAGCGATTCGCGAACCTCGGAAGGGAGGCTGTCGTGCGGAGCATCGCCGATACCGAGCACATTGGCGCCGGCTGATTTGAGTTGTCGGCAGAAATGGTAGTACTGGGGCGGGAAATGCGGAGAGAGGAAAACACAGTTCATAGAGGGTAACCTGTCAGGAAGTTTAGTCGTGTTGCTGTCGGAGTCCTTTCAGTGTATTCAATCGATGCAAATCTACCCGTTATAGTACAACGGAACAGGCAACAGGGCAATGTAGAGCAGAAGAAAAGGGGCTCCAATGCGGTGGAATAGTAGTAAAGTGACAGAATGTGTATGAAGACGGAGACTTCGGTTGACAGCAGGACGGATGATTCATCCCGGAAGAGATGTTGTCAAATCTGTTTAGCAGGGTACGGACCGACGGACTCAAGGTTGAAGAGAAAGGATGCGGAAAATGTTTTGAACATATTCGTGTGCCTCAACTGCGATTGCACCGGCGAAGGACGCCTGTACTTTGGTACCTGTCTGCCACGACAGCTGCCGGGGATGATTTTGAAGTTGTCAATATGACAATGATGGAGGATAGTCTGCAGGATGGCGTTACGATCCGCAACAGCTGACAACCGGGAGGGAGCATGTCTGCTCATGAATCCGATGGAGTTCTTCAAAATATGCCGCTGAGCGGCATCCGGGTGCTTGAGTTGGGGCACAACATTATGGGGCCGGCCTGCGGGTTAATCCTGGCTGACCTGGGAGCTGAGGTCTACAAGATCGAACCGCCCGGTAAAGGAGACGATACCCGCAGGTTACAGGGCTTTGGCGCCGGTTTTTTCACCTGTTTCAACCGGAACAAAAAAAGCCTCGGCATTGATCTTAAACAGGAACGCGGTAAAGAACTCCTGCTTCGTTTGGTCGAACATGTCGATGTCCTCATCGAGAACTTTGCCCCCGGTACTGTTAATCGTCTCGGAATAGGTTCTGCAGTGTGTCGACGCCGTAATCCCCGGTTGATTTTCTGTTCGCTGAAGGGATTTATGCCGGGGCCCTATGCTCATCGGCTCGCTTTGGATGAGGTGGTGCAGATGATGGGCGGTTTGGCGTATATGACCGGACCGAGCGGGAAACCGATACGGGCCGGGGCTTCTGTGACTGATATCTTGAGCGCAGGTTTCGGGGTGATCGGTATTCTCGCTGCTCTTTTTGAACGTCTGGAGACCGGTCAGGGGCAGGAAGTGCAGGCAACGCTCTTTGAATCTGTTGTTTTCCTGATGGCTCAGCACATGGCCGGCGCCGGTGTCACCGGTGAGGCTCCGCCGCCAATGCCTGAGCGCAAGAAAACCTGGGCCATCTACGAGTTGTTTACCACGAGTGATGAGCAGCAGGTCTTTATCGGGATCACTTCAGACCGGCACTGGTCCCGGTTCTGTACAATCTTCGGTTTTTCCGATTGGGCCGCGGATCCGGGACTGGCCACCAACGAGGGGAGACTTGAAGCCGGTCTTTCGTTTCTTGCCGAGCTGAGACGCAGATTGCGGCAGCTGACAAAAGATGAACTGACCGTCATGGCGGAACAGGCAAAGGTTCCCTTTGCACCGGTTAATCGGCCGACTGATCTTTGGGACGATCTCCATCTGAATCTTTCCAGCGGGTTGATCAACACCTCAACCCCGTCAGGCGCTATTGTTCGTTTGCCGAAGTTACCTCTCCGACTCCAGGGGCACTCCTTTCCTCTTCGTCTGCAACCCCCTCCGGTAGGACAGGGAGGCAAAGATCTGCTTTTTCTGGCAGGACTTTCTGCCAATGAAATAAAAGAACTGGCAATGGCGGGTGTTGTTGATTGTTTACCGTCAAATCCCTGAAATGAAGAGATTCAGAGTATTGAAAATGCTGTCGCTGCAGACACCGGATAAGATGTTTTTGAAAATTGCCCGGGTATTGACCCGGTCGGGTGGAGTCCGGTTCAGACTGTGGGCGTTTTGTTGTGCACTGTCGGCCGTCCTGTTCCTGCCGTTTATGGCTGCACCTGCATATGCCGCACCAAACGCCTGCGATGCCGTTCAGTCACGTATCCGAATACTTAAGGAAACGCTCAGAAAAACCACAAATAAAGGAGCTGTTGCCCGTCTTCAGAATGAGATCAATAAACTGAGTAAAGATCAGGCCAGACTGTGTAAAAAACAAACTCCGGCTAAGCCGGAGCAGCAGAAACCCGCACAGGCAACAGGATCTCAGCAACGAAAAGCCGGTCAGGCAACCAGGACGCAGCAACAAAAAACTGTCCGGACGGCGAAATCTCAACAACAAAAGTCCCCGCGTCTTGCTGTGGAGAGCGGCAGCGGGCGGGCGGCTGTCTCACCTGCCCCCTCAAGCCGAAAAAAAAATGTACAGGAGAAAAGGGCTGTCCAGCGTCCTCAGACCATTGTTCAGCAGCCCCAGGCCGTTGGCGGTCAAGGCGGTCAGAGGGGGTTCAGACATCCGGTAGGAGCAAAGACCATACCGGTTACCGGCCACATACTGTTTGCTGGCGGCAGCACATCCACCTTTTACGGGAAGGTCCGTCAGGAGCTCACATTCACAATCCTTGAAACTTTTGTCGGCAATCTCATTGTTTCCGGCCCGCCAAGTCATGAAGAGTATACCCTGCGTACCCAGTCGACGGAAATCAATGTTGAGAAATTCGGCGGCCGGGTCTGTTCCAAGTATTCGGGCTCTCCGCCCAAGTGTATACAGTGGCAGAAGATTGATCTCTGGCAGATTCCGGACAGTGAGATACCGCCGGGCAGAGCAGCCGGTGTTGTCAGCATGGCGAGTGATGCCCGTGGGGTAGCCCTGAGAGTTGATGTCCCGGCAGTGGAGTTCGGGAGCTCAGCCAACATTGAGAGCTATCGGTCTGGCTGCAGTCAGACGTACCGCGAAACGATAAGTCGGCAGGAGTTCACGAAATGGTTTCGCCGTTCAAAGGTGGAGCTCAAGCGGAAGGTGGGAAAGAGCCTGCCGAACTGCAGCCCCGATTCGACGCTTACACTGGTCATGGAATTCAACCGGAAGTGAAACGATCTTTTGTTAAGTGCTTAAAAAAGCGGAATGAGTCCCTGTCTTGTGACCGCCTCTCCTGATCGGGTGCCGGGCTGAGCCGGGTTTCTCCGTACTAAAGACGAGAGCCGGTGCTTGCTCTGTCTCTGTAAAGGAGCGAACAGCTGTCTGACCGCGGCAGCAGTGCACATGCAGACAAATAAGTTTTTTTATTTCACTTCGATGAAGACTTCCACGTCAGGCCAGCGTTTGGTAACCGGCTGAATGGACGGACGGGCAATGATCTTGCAAAACAGCTTGCTGTCCGTGGAGATGGACTCCAGATAAATAGGGGTGGTCAGTACCTCTGTTGGTATTTTTTCTTCTTTTGAGACCGGGACCGTGACAAGCACACTGTCCGGAGTGACGGTAATTTTTTTGATTTTCAGCGTACCCGGTAATTTGCCGGTAATCTGCGGTACGATCGGCAGGTTTTTCTCCACAACTGCGGCAAGGGAAAGTTTGAGCTGCTGGGGTGAGGTGTCCAGCAAGGTGACTCCCTTGGGCAATCGCAGATTTTCACTGGTAATGATAATTGTCTGGGTGCCCTTCGTCATCTTGGAGAGGTCGATTTTGACACTGGGAGGGTTGTTGGCCAGGTTGTCGATATCCGACTTCGGTCCGGACAGATAGACCTTCACCTCGTTTGGTTTTTCCCCCACCAGTACGAGGTCCTCCGCCGGTGTGGTGTAATCGATACTGACCGGCAGGACCCGTTCAACAATTTCACGTTTTGCAACCGTGAGCGACGACCAGAAGACGACAGCGATAATCAGGCTGACGACCGTTTGAAAGACTGTTCTTTTGCGGATCTTGAACACACTGTTTCGTTCGAGGAACCCTTTTGTTCGCTGATACTGAACAAGGGCTTCAGTGATTTCATTGGCTGTACGCATCGGTCGCATCTCTCCATTGACAAAAAGAGAGACTTTACCCCGTTCCTCGGACACCACCATGACCAGAGAGTCGGTTTGCTCTGCCAGGCCCATGGCAGCATGATGACGAGTACCATACTCGTTCGACAGCCGGGTGGATTGGGACATGGGCAGGCGAACAGCGAACTGGGCGAGCTTGCCGTCTTTGATGATGACAGCACCGTCATGGCCCGGTGAGTTGGGATCAAAAATACTGAGGATGAGCGGAATACTCGGTATGGCATTGAGCTCGTATCCGCCGGATATCTTGTCTCTGATCGGTTCCTTGCCCGGGAAAACGAGGATCGCACCATAGCGTTTCTGGGCGAGTTTGACCAGAGCCTCTCCTGTCATCTGGTAAAGATCGGTGCCCTGATCCCTGAGCCGGCCGGGGGAAACCGAAACAGCTTTTTCAAGGATCTTCCGCAGTTCCGGTTGAAAGATAATGATGAGACCGAGGACGGCTACGTTACTGACGTTGTGATAGATCCACTCAATACCTTTTAAGTTCAGGGCATTTGCCAGAATAAAGACCATCAGGGCCAGCAGAATACCTGCCAGAATTTTCCATGTTCCAAGTCGGAGCAGGGTTCTGTAGAGAAAGAAGAGGCCGAAGGTTATCAGGAGTATGTCGAGGCCCGACCGCCAGGAAAGGAGTTCGTATGTCAACGATTCGGCGTGGCCCATGTGGTTCTTCCTTGCAGGATTCTGGTGTGGATGCTGATCACTGTCTGTTGATGGAGAAAAATATCAGTGTTCTGTTTTGATGGCAGAGGTCATGACAACAGTCACTGTAAGGACAACTATAGCAAAAACCAGACAATGGGCGAGGATTTTTTCACAGGAGCGGGCAGTTGTTGTCCTGATACCGGGATCGGCCCTGCAGGAGGCAGAGAAGACGGATGAGGGGGAATCCCGGATTGAAACCGGACCTGTTGGTTTTTTCATGGAAAAAGCTTGCGTTTTGCAGGTGGACTGCTATTATTCGCTGTTACTTTTAAACGATTATTTTTTGAGGAGACACAACCATGGCCCGTATTTGTGAAATCTGTGGCAAAGGACCTGCCACCGGAAACAATGTCAGCCACGCCAACAATAAAACCCGCCGCCGATGGCTGCCGAACCTGCAAAGAGTGCGGATGCTCACACGTAACGGCAGCAGTGTCCGTGTCAATGTCTGTACCCGTTGTATCCGTTCCGGTGCAGTGATCAAGCCCAGCTGATTAGCCCTGGTTATGAAAAAACGGTGAGCTCGTTCCAATGACAGGCTCCCGTTTTTTAACTCAGATATCACGTTCAACTCTACCGGCGCGGTTGTACAATGAGTGACGATGAACTTCGCTTTTTGCCCTACGATGAAGCTGTACGTTTAGTGGCGGCGATCCAGGAGGAAGAGGATATAGATGACCCCGAACACCGGATCCTGACGGTATACAGTACGCACGACAAGGAGCTGTGCTGGTTCGATTTTGATGAGGTGATGCGTGACGCCGGGGTCCAGGACACCGATGTGGCTGCCAAGGAAAAGGTGACCGAATACATTTTGCGGCACATTCCGGACTGGGTGCTGGAAAGCTGATCTGTTTTCGTCCTTACAGACACCCCGGCGGCATGGCTGTCGGATGCTCCCCTCCTAAAATATATCCTCCGTCCATTCGTATAACTGCACCTGTAAGAAAGTCGGCGTCGCGGATGAGGAAGAGTACGGCCCGTGCCACCTCCTCCGGAGTTCCTGTTCGCTGCAGCAGAGTGTGCTTCAACAGCTCCTGTTTCTCTTCATTGCTCAACAGGTCCCACCCTCTTGTTCCCGGACCGTGTCTCGTGTCAATAAGTCCCAACATGAGTTCATTGACCCGTACTGCCGGAGCCGCCTGTCGAGCCCAGGTTTCTGTCAGCAGAGTTGCACCGCGGTTTGCTGCGGCATAACCGTCGTTGAAGAGGAGACCGGCCGGGCCGGATCGACCGATCACTCCAGCTATTGAGGTGATGTTCACCACGGTGCTTTCGCCGCTGCGCCGGAGCAGGGGGAGGGCCTGCTCAAACAGGAGCCACTTGGCATGAAGGGTGGTGTCCATTTCCAGCTGCCACTGTCCACGATTGACCTCGCGGTGATAACCGCCGTGAAGGATAGGCATGCCGCCGCGTTCGATATTGTTGACCAGGATTTCCAGGCCACCGTACCGCATTTCGATGGCTCTCATCAGATCGGCAACCTCTTCCGGTTTACGGACGTCGGTTCGCAGTAGAAGGTTGTTTTACTCCAGTCCGCCAAATTCCTGCTCAAGGGTCGTCACTGAATCGGGCCAATCGAACCACGGCAGAATCAGAAGTGCCCCCTGTCCGGCAAGCATACGGGCAATGGCACGGCCTATGCCACGGGAGGCGCCTAGAACCAGGGCTCGTTTCCCGGAGATTATCATCTTGTTGTTCCTCCATTCTCACACTATAGTTGAAGAACTGTTCTCATCTTCTACTCGAATATTTCAGGGTCGACAATGAAGCTTCCTCGTTTTCTGACTGTTCCGCTCCTTGTTCCGGTATTTTTTTTATGTGCTTTGACTCTCTCTGATCCGGACCTCACGCTCGCTGAAGAGACCGCTGCAGCATCGTCTCCTGGCCGACACTGCGGTCCATTCGGGTGGCCGCAGGACAGCAGCGATCTGCAGCCGGACCCCGCTCTTCTTTTCGGACAGCTGCCCAACGGTCTGCGGTATGTGCTCATGTCAAACAGAGAACCGAGAGACCGTGTGGCGCTTTATCTTAACGTCCAGGCCGGATCACTTCATGAGACAGAAGAGCAGCGGGGAGTGGCTCATTTTCTTGAGCACATGCTTTTCAATGGCACCACTCATTATCCTCCTGGAACACTCGTCAAGTATTTTCAGTCACAGGGAATGGGGTTTGGAGGGGATACGAACGCCCGTACAGGGTTTGGTGAAACTGTCTACAACCTCCTGCTGCCAACCGGTGATGGCAGAGTGCTGGCAGAGGGGTTCAAGGTGCTGGCGGATTATGCAAGGGGGGCTCTCCTGCTTGAAGAGGAGGTTGAAAGGGAGCGCGGAGTCATCCTTGCCGAAAAACGCACCCGTGACTCGGCAGCTGCAAGAGTGTCAAAAGATCAGCTGCGGTTTGATTTTGCCGGTACCCTTGCTGCACAACGTGATCCCATCGGCACTGAGGAGGTCCTGCTCCGTGCCGACAGCCGCCTGCTTCGCACCTTTTACAATGAGTGGTACCGGCCCGAGAACATGATTGTCGTTGTTGTCGGAGAGATTGATCCCCGACAGACCGTACGCCTTCTGACGGAGGCCATGGCCGGTTTACGGGCCGAGGGAGAAGCGGGGATCTGTCCGGAAATGGGAACTGTGAAGGAGGATGGAACAGAGACGCTTGTCCTTCTGGAGCCGGAACTGGGGTACACAGCCCTGGCATTGACCACGGTTTTCAACCATTTACCGCGGCCGGATACTCTGGCCTGGGAACTTGAGCAGTTACGCCAGTACGTTGCGGTGAGTCTGTTGACCAACCGGCTCCGGCAACTTGAACAACAGCCCGGCAGCCCTCTGGCCCAGTCCAGGGCCTACGCCGGATTTCTGTTGCGTCGTTATGGGTATGCCACCCTGACAGCCCGTGTTGAACAGAACAGGTGGAGAGACGGGGTTACAATGGTGCAGACAGCTCTGAGGCAGGTGCTTAAAGAGGGATTTTCCGAAGCCGAATTGGCCAGAGGGAAGAAAGAGATCACAGCCCTTCTGGAAAAAGCCGTGCAGACGGCGCCGTCCCGTGACAGCAGGCAGCTGGCTGAGGATATTATCCGTAAAACGAACAATAACGAGGTGATTCTCAGCCCGGATCAGGAGATGGAACTGTACCGGCCTGCACTGCAGGCAATGACACTGGCCGAGGTAAACGGTGCCGTCCGGGAGCTGTGGAAACATCCCCGCAGACTGGTGGAGCTGGTTGGTGTGGTCGAGCCGGGCCTGCAATCTGCTCGGGCCGGACAGCAGCTGGAAGAACTCTATCTCGCCAATGAGGCCAAACCGGTCCCTGCCTGGCAGGCACCGCAATCGGCCCCATTTCCTTACCTCAAAATGCCTGCCACATCTGCGGAGGTCATCAGTCGCCATCACATCAAGGCCATCGGTGTGGATCAGGTAAGGCTCGGCAACGGGATCAGTCTCAATATTAAGTCCACCGGCTTTCAGGCCAATCAACTGTTGCTTTCAGCCCAGTTTGGTCAGGGCAGGCTGTCTGAACCCGCGGACGGACTCGCCCTGGTCAGCGAGTCGTTCATACGGGAGAGCGGAGTCGGCAAACTGACCAGGGAACAGTTGACCGAGGCTTTGGCCGGAACCAATGTTATGCTGGACTTCAAAGTGGGCCCGGAAAGCTTTTTTTTCAACGGTGCCGGTCTCCGTCAGGAACTGACTGTCTTGTTACAGTTGCTGCGTCACCACCTTCAGGATCCGGCTTTTTCTCCTGAAACCTTTCGTCGCAGCCGTGAGAGCCTGCGGCGTATGTACGATCAGTTGAACGGATCGGTGGAAGGAGTTTTTCAAATACAGGGCGAGCGATTTTTCTGCGATACAAGCAAGGAGTGCGGACTGCCGGCCTGGGAGCAGATTGAGAAGGTGCATCTGCCGCAGATCAGGAAGTGGCTGGAGCCGGCATTCCAGCGTGAAGCACTGGAGATAAACGTTGTCGGCGATATCGATCCGGAGGAGGTGATCCGGCAGGTGGCTCTGATTTTCGGTGCCGACCGGCGGACAGCCGGCAAGACGGTATCTGTCCCGGCGCCGGTTTTTCCGGCCGGCAAACAGGAGGACCTCTCTGCTGCAAGTTCCACCGATAAGGCGATGCTCAGCATTGCCTGGAAAACCGCTGATTTCTGGGACATAGGGCGGACACGCCGGCTCAATCTGCTGGCCGCCGTACTGGATGACCGTTTACGTGAACAGATCCGGGAGAACCTGGGGGCGACCTATGCGCCACGGGTTGTCAGTCTGCCCGGTCGCGCCTGTGCCGGGTTTGGTGTGATGAAAAGCAGTATGATTGTGGCACCGCAGGAGGCGGAAAAACTTGCCGGGGTTATTAAGGAAACAGCCGCAGATCTCGGCGGGAAAGGGGTAAGCAACGATGAGCTCCGTCGCGCCCTGGAGCCGATGTTAACCTCGATCAAGGACATCAAGCGCAACAACCGGTACTGGCTGGAATCGGTGTTGAATCTTTCCGGTCGCCATCCGCAGCAGCTGGAGTGGCCGTTAACTATCTCCGAGGATTTCGCCGCGATCAGAGCAGATGAGCTGACAGCTCTGGCACGGCAATATCTGAATGCAGATCAGGCGGCAACAGTCATTGTCAGACCGCTCCAGCCTTCCGCGGAGTAGAGTCATCTCAGGAAACAGCGGCCAGCTCCTCCTCAGTCGCTTTTTACCCGGCCAGCCAGACTGCGATGTTCTGAGCCTGTTTAAGGGTCTTGTCAGACACACCTTTCAGGTGCCCTTTGGCCAGGTCCCGGCGGCGGCGACCGATGACAATGGTCCCGCAGTGGTGTTGTCTTGCCTGTCTGAGCAGATCTGTACCCACATCAAGATGCATCTGTACGGGCAACTGGGAGATGCGATGGCGGGGAATACCGTTATCGACCAGGAGTTGGGCGTGGGCATAGAACAGAAAGTTATCGATGTCGAGATACTTGTCACACCAGCTCTTGCCCCATTGAGCGTGAAAATCCTCGGCCCGGGCAACCTGCTGAGATCCGAACACCGCATTGGAATGGTAGAGGCAGATCTCCGCGGAGGGGTGATTTCTCAGCATAAAGGCAAGATGGTCGGCCGCCATGAGAGAGGCGGGGTGACTTTGCACGGCCAGCAGGAAGCGTGATGCGCTGATGTGCCCGTCAACGATCCAGAGCGGCACCTTGTGGCATTTTTCGACCAGATCGCCGGAAGTGCTGCCGAAGAACATGTTGCCGACCGATCCGAGGCCCCGACGGCCGATAAGGACGCTGTCGAAACGGCCGCGTTCCGCCTCTTCCCGAATGGCGTTGCTGATACTCGTTGCTGTTTTCGTTCTTGTTTGGATCTGCTCTTTTGCAAAACCTGAACGGAGCAGCCGTTCTTCCGCTTCTTTAAGATGCCTGCGTGCGGCCATGGTCCGTTTGTCAGAACCTGGGGTCTCGGTGCGCAGGGGATCAACTTCAAACATCCAGTCCTTACCGCCGCCACCGGTCGGGATGACGCTGAGCAGATGAATGGTAAGGTCGTTGTCGTGTGCAAAGAGCCGCGCCAGATAATCAAGACTGTTTTTCGTTGAAACTGAACTGTCCGCAGCCACGAGAATACTTTTTTTCATCGTTACCTCCCTGGTGATGCAGGAGTATGCTCTGCACAAAAGGCAGATCTATGGCAGCTCACATACAGATACAATAGTATGCCACAGCCACCGCTGCTATGCTTAAAGCCCGGAACCCCTGACTGAATGCCAGGAGCTGAGCCGCAAGGACCGGTTTAAAGATGCCGGCGTAGTAAGGGTACTGGTGCCGGATGGCCCGGATGGGTGAAGAGAGAATATTACCGATCAGCAGGACCAGGACAATCTCTTCCATCCGCATTGAGCCACTGGCCAGGAGTGCACCGGCCGCAGCGAGGCCCGCAGTGAATTCAGCTGCCATCTGGAACGTCAGGATCGACAGTGCCTGCGGTGAGAGCCAGGATAACCAGGAGAGGTGCTGACCGATGAACCGCTCCGCTGCCGTGAAAAATCCCGCCTCGGTAAGAGCGTAGAACAGGATATAGATCGGCGCGGTAAAGCTGATGATCTTACGGATACGTCGCTTAAAACGCTGCAGGCTGTTACGCAGTGCAATACGAAACGGGTGTTCCGAGGTTGACGGTTTCGGGTGAACATATGTGGTGTCAACATTGCTGGCGGGTAACAGCAGCCTGGCCAGCACGGCGACCAGCAGGGTCCGGCAGAGGGCCGCCAGTACCGTGAGACCTATGTAGATGAAGGCAGCACCCTTGATTATTGGCATGGCAATGAAGAATGTAGTCGGGAGATGGAGAAAATTACTGGGCAGACTGTTGAAGAGATTGGCCAGAATCAGCTCCTTCCGGCTCAACTGCTGTGTACTGTATGCCTCGGCGAGCATGCTGTTTGCAGCGATGCCTGAAAAGAAACAGACTGAAAAGGAAGCCCCGGTAAGGGGTGAGAGGTGACCGAAACGGGTGAGGGGGCGTGCAATCACCGCCAGTTTTCTGGTCCAGTT
>JAAYDD010000302.1 GCA_012729435.1 Desulfobulbus sp. | reverse complement strand
TGCCGACAGGATCATCGAACTCAAAGACGGGAAACTGATTGCCGATCGCCAAATCAGGCCCTCTTCTCATTCATTCCCGCCGACAACCGCAATCACCACTGGTCGCCAGCCATGGCAGGCTCACTGGCAAAGATTTTCTGAAGCGTTCAGAATGGCTCTCACCGCCATGGCGGCTCACCGTATGCGGACCCTGTTAACGATGCTGGGCATAATAATCGGTATTGCTTCTGTGGTTTCCGTTGTGGCGCTCGGAGAAGGATCACGACAACGTATTCTCAAAGACATCAGCGCCATGGGAACGAACACGATCAGCATCTATCCCGGTGTTGACTGGGGCGACATGCGATCAGGTAATGTGCGTACTCTTGTGCCGCGGGATGCCTATGCTCTGGCCGAGCAACCCTATGTGGACACGGTAACGCCGCTCGTGACCAAATCACTGACACTGGTCTATCGAAATACAAGTGTCAGCGCCCAGGTCAATGGTGTGGGAGAGCACTACTTTCGGGTACGGGGTATGGAGATCGAGCAGGGCCAGCAGTTTGACAGTGCGGCTGTTCGAAACAGCGCACAGGACGTTGTCATCGATCAAAACACGTTCCGGAGTCTGTTTAAAGAACAGCCGGAAAAGGTTCTGGGAGAAGTGATCATGCTCGGCAAGGTGCCCTGTCGGGTCATCGGCATCACCAAAAAGCCGGATACAAGTTTTGGCGACACCGACAGTCTAAACATCTGGGTACCTTATACCACAGCCATGAACCGTTTGACCGGACAACAGTATCTGCGGAGTATCACTGTCCGTGTTGCGGATAATGTCTCTACCGCAATCGCTGAACAGAGCGTGGTCAAACTGCTCACCATGCGTCATGGTACAAAAGACTTTTTTGTATCGAATCTGGATGCCATCCGTCAGACCATAGAGAAAACGACACAGACCATGACCCTGTTGATCTCTTCGATCGCTCTCATATCTCTCCTGGTCGGCGGTATCGGCGTCATGAATATCATGCTCGTCTCAGTTACTGAGCGAACACAGGAGATCGGAGTACGGATGGCTGTTGGTGCGCGACACAGCGACATCATGCAGCAGTTCCTCATTGAGGCTGTTCTGGTCTGCCTGCTCGGCGGGGCTCTGGGTGTGGGCCTGGCCCTGGCTGTCGGAGTGGCGGTCTCATTTCTGGGAAGTGAATTCAATCTAATTTATTCAACCACTGCCATAGTGAGCGCCTTTATCTGCTCTTCAACAATCGGTATTCTTTTTGGCTTTCTGCCGGCACGCAAAGCCGCAACCCTTGATCCAGTCGTTGCCCTTACCAGAGAGTAGCTCTATGCGCTGTTTGCATTGTCTTTCCAATATACTTGTCTGTCTGAGCCTCATTCTTGCCGGTTGTTCATCTGCGGTGCACACCTCTTACGTGCAGCCGGCAATGACCATCCCGCACACCTGGTCTTCGACCTCTTCTCGCCACACTCCATACAAAGACTGCTGGTGGCTTCATTTCAATGACCCGGCTCTCAATGAGCTCATCAGTCTTGCACTCCGATCCAATGCAGAACTTGCTGTTGCCGCCCTGCGACTGCAAAATGCACTGCTTCAGGCTGAACTTGCGGACAGCAACCGCCTGCCGAGTCTGCAGGCAGAGGGCAGTGCAACCTACAGCCGTGACCTGCAAAGACACCAGCCGGAGAACACACGATTTGGCGCCTCGATATTTTCGAGCTATGCTGTTGATCTGTGGGGGAAACTGTCGGCAGATGCAGAAGCTGCCCACTGGCAGGCCCAAGCTACTAAAGAGGATCTGGAGAACACTGTTCTTGCACTGACGGGTACCACAGCCTCACTGTACTGGCAATTACGATATCTTCACAAGCGGATTGCACTTTCTTCAGCAAGTATCGAATATACCAGGCGCAGTCTGGAACTGGCCACTGTCCGTTATGCTGCAGGTGCAGTCAGCATCCTTGATCTCTTGGAGGCCGAACGTCTGTTAGCCAGCCAGCAGGCTGACCACGCTCTTCTGTTACAGCAACAGAGCGAAGTGGAAAACGAACTGAATATCGTGCTGGACCGGCCTCCACAGCAGAGTATGATAATCACGCGCCCGGCTGCCGATCTTCTGCTGACCGATATCCCCGAGGTGGAAGCGGGTTTACCGGTACATCTGCTGGCCCGGCGGCCGGACCTGCGGGCTGCCGAAGCGCGCCTTCGTTCCACTCTGGCGATGAGCAACGCTGTGAAGGCTTCTTTTTATCCATCGCTCACCCTGAGCGGCAACCTCGGCCAAAGCAGTGACGAGCTGTCGCGACTGCTCAACAATCCCATAGGTACTGCCATTGCAAGTCTTACCCTGCCCTTCTTACAGTGGCGTGACATGCAACGGAGCATCAGAATTTCCGATACCGAGTATGAACAGGCCAGTATCGGCTTTCGTCAGACGCTGTACAACGCATTGGTTGAGGTGGAAAATGGTCTCTCTGCACGACAGCGGTACAAAGAAGAATCTTTTGAATTATTGAAGACCCTGGAAGCAGCACGAAGAGCTGAAGACTTTTATGAAATCCGTTATCGGGCCGGAAAAACTGCCCTCAAATCTTGGCTTGATGCCCAGGAGTCGCGGCGACAGGCGGAGATCCGTATCACCGGGAATCAGTTGAATCAGTTGCAAAACCACATCACCCTGATAAAGGCCCTGGGAGGTGGTACGGATGAGTACAGTCACTGCTCCACGAAAACTCCTGAATAACTGCTGTGGAGCAGTACGCAGGATTCAGCTCAAAAAAGGCCGTGGGTAAACAGTTGTGCCCAGTCTCAGATCATCTACTTAAGAAGCGGGTGAATGCGCTGTTCGATATCAGACCGCGGTACCGCGCCGACCACCTGATCAACCAGTCGACCGTTCTTAAAAAACAACAGGGTGGGCACGCCGCGAATCTGAAACCGTTGTGCCATCATGTGTTGGGAAGAGGTGTCGATCTTGAAAACAAGCAACCGACCGGCATAATCATGTGCCAGTGCATCAAGGGTAGGCGCCAGCATATGGCAGGGGCCACAGGTTGGGGAATAAAAATCGACCAGCACCGGCAAGGGTGCCTGTTCCACAAAAATTTGAAACTGATTGTCTGTCAACGGGTTGACAAGACCTGACCGCGGCATTCCGGCCAACGAATGCTTGCACCGGCCGCATTTGGGAGCAAGATGTTGTTTATCAGCCGGAATTCTGTTTTTTGCCCCGCAATTGGGGCAAACAATCAACGTCGTCATACATCCTCCGCCGCTCAGCGCCCCTTTGGTATGTGTCCGTGATGTTTCACATCAGCCTGCACGGGTTGAGTACACTCAAAATGACCCAAAGGACGCTTGAATGTATAGTTGGCCGGTGACGCCACCAGACTCTGCCATGCTTCTTCACTGTTACCACCCAGCGCTGAAAAAGGAGAAGATATCAGGTACATGGCAAACCCGGCAACCGTGGCAACGACACCCGCCGGCCTTGCCAGTACCGCATCGGCTGTCATCAGACCGGCATCCTGGCGGGACTCGGCTGCACAATCCTGCGCCCTGACTGGAGATACTCCCGCACTTAACCCCACGATCAACAGTATAACCGCAACCCATCTCCCAAACAGTTTCATCATCACACCTTTCTTTGAAGAAGTGCAGTTTCTGGCGACTTGCATGTTACAGAACTCTGTTGTGACAACCGGCACCAACAGAAAAATTCAGTATAGACTATCAGCATAATCATCACAACCTCTGTGTAAACAGAGATATGATCAAAAATCATGCAACAGATCGTTCCTTGATCAAAGCAACACCATGCCGGTTATTCATGAACCAGGTACTTACTGATCAGAAATTCGTTTCCGGTCTTTTAGGCGGTTCAAAGCTGACGGATCGTTAATGTGCGGGATGGCAGATATACGGTTATGTGTGTCTGCCTCTGATTTTTGGTTGGCTATGAAGGGAGTCTTTTCCGCTGCGGCTCAGTGCATAAAAAAAGCCCGCTGACAGGCGGGCTTTTTCGGCTGAATCCGATGGTAACATTTTATCTGTCAAAAAGGTGTTCATGGTCGGGAAGAGAGGATTCGAACCTCCGACCCCAGCGTCCCGAACGCTGTGCTCTACCAGACTGAGCCACTTCCCGATCCAGATTCTGTCACATCTTTTTATAACTGATTGTCCTGCTCAACATGGCCCTCATTTAGCACGGTTTTTTCTCTCTGTCCAGCCTCATTTTCAATCATTAAACATTTGCTCAGCTATGAGAACCATGTGTATCTGTTACAGTGCTTTGTATCGGATTATAGTATCCTTCACACAAAAAAAGCCGACTTTATGTCAGCTTTTTCATCGTCTTGCAGTAACCTGTCAATTGACGGCATCGATCAATTTGCTGCCCGGTTTAAATTTGGCGATTGTTTTGGCTGGAATCTCAATGGGAGTGCCGGTGCGTGGGTTTTTCGCTGTTCTTGCCGCCCGTTTCACAGTTGAAAACGTTCCGAAACCAATCAAAGTCACCTTTTCGCCTTTGCTCAAAGCGCTTGATACAGCCATCAGCATGCCATTTAAAGCCTTTTCCGCTGCGGTCTTACTGATATCCGCTGCCTCCGCCATGGACTCAACCAATTCCTTCTTATTCATTCTTCCCTCCAAGAAATTTAAACATCGCCACAACCGTCAGACGTTGATCGCCTGAGCAGCATCTGTTGACAACGAACAGCGAAACTAAAATCAAAAAAGAAATCTTTGTCAAAGAAAAAAACCATTCTTCCCCGATCGTTGCGGGTATCTCACATCAAAAGACATCAGTCCTGCAACTCAACCTCTTCCGGCCAGATTAAGAAATGCGTTGTCAACACCGTACCGTCGGAAAAAATCGAGGACAGCCAGGCGAACACTTACATCTGAGAACAGTGAAAACTCATTATTCTGAATAGCTACATGGACCGTATCATGCCGATGCGAATCAAGATACACCCGGCACCCGACAAATCCGAAGCGTCGCAGTCCCTCTTCAAAAAGTGCCACCAGCTGCAATCGTTCCTCACTAATGGACATACCGGCTGGAATCCTGGTGGCCAGACAGGAGGCGGAAGGTCTGTTCCAGGTTGTCAGGTTCAACTGACGACTCAAGGCCCGAACATCATTTTTATCAAATCCGGCTGCAGCCAGAGGTGTTTGCACCTGGAGTTCTTCGATTGCCTGCAGACCGGGGCGGTAACTGTTCAGGTCATCACAGTTGGTGCCATCCAGCAAATACGAATATCCCCGTTGTTCCATCCGCTTTCGGAACAACTCGTACAGCTGTCTTTTACAGTGGTAACACCGGTTCTCCGGATTTGTGATAAATGTATCCCATTTCATGAAATCAACTTCTACAATATCCAAACAAAGGTCCTGTTCATACTCATTTTCTTTCGCCCACTGTTTCACATGTTCAACTTCATCCGGAGTCTGCAGCTCTGATTGTGCAAACATTGCTAAAACATTGCGGGTTCCTAAAACATCAAGAGCACACTTCAGTAATAACGAGCTGTCTGTGCCACCTGAAAAAGCCACAGCCACACTTCCATAACTTCTCAGAATAGCCTGCAGCTGTACCTGTTTTCTCTTAAGGCTCACCTGTTACCTCCCCGGTTTCGTTGGATGGTGAGAAGTAGGTACCGTACGACTACACCATTGGCATTAACCGCAACCTTTCAATCTTTAAAAAGCAGGATAAAAAAGAAAACAGCCGGGAAAACCGGCAACCCTGTAAAAAAACGTTTCATGAAAACCTTTCTGCCTAATTACGGTTCACAAAAAACAGGTTGTTGAAACAAATTGTATAATTTTCACTACACTTGTACAACATATGTGATTTTGACTATTTAACGGGTCTTTTGAAGCTCTGTAAAATT
>JAAYDD010000301.1 GCA_012729435.1 Desulfobulbus sp. | reverse complement strand
CCACATAGTACTGGGGTACCTCGCCTTCGTTCTTCTTCATCTTCTTGGTCAGGTAATCTGTGCAGAAGGACTTCTGCAGGAGCGCGTCCCCCTTATACTTTTCGTTTGTCAGGATGCTTTCCACCACCCCGGGCTGCCATTTCTGCCTACCCGCGGGAGTAGGGACGCTTTCAGCTGTCAGGACCTTAGCAATCCCTGATACTGTCGCTCCGTCCACGAACATCCGGTAAATGCGCCGCACCAGTTCAGCCTGTTCCTCATTGACCACAGGCGAGCCATCTTCTCCGCGATCAAAGCCCAGGAAATGTCTGAACGGCATGGTCACCTTGCCGTCAGCAAACCGTGCCCGCTGGCCCCAGGTCACATTCTGACTCAGGTTCCGGCTTTCCTCCTGCGCAATGGAACTGAGGATAGAAATGGTCAACTCAGCGGCCGGATCGAAGGTCCACAGCCCATCCTTTTCAAAATGCACCTCCACCCCCTTCTCCTTCAACTGCCTCACGGTACTGATAGAGTCAACCGTATTACGGGCGAAACGAGAGATGGACTTGGTGACAATCAGGTCAATCTTTCCGGCTAAGGCATCTGAAATCATCTTCTGAAACCCCTTGCGATGACGGATGCTGGTGCCTGAAATACCCTCGTCACTGTACAAGCCAACGTATTCCCAGCCTTCATGTTCCCGGATGAACTTCTCGTAGTATTCCATCTGCGCCTCATAGCTGCCCAGCTGTTCTTCATTGTCTGTGGATACCCGGGCGTACCCGCAGACCCTTCGTCGGGCGGTTACAGAGAGGGGAATGGCAGAGTGCATCCGGACAGTAGGTGGAATCATCGTAACCCGTGGCGATGCCTGCATGTTATCGTTTTCCTTTCAGAATCATTTTCTCCCGCGCTTCCTGTTTCATTTCATCTGTCCAGCTATCGCGCCTTGAACGGTCCTGCCAGACAGCGTCCACCTGTTGGCCATTGCGAAAAATGAATCGCACAGCATTTGGCTCAGTAACCTGTATCCTCAAGATAAGTTGGTTGAAGATTTCAGCATCAAAAACATCCATTCCAGTCACATTACAGGCCAGGGCAAACAAAGTCTCTTCAGGAATTTGCTTTGCATGGCAGGCACCGCGACCTTTGCGCAAGTAGGTGGCGCACTGCCACTTGGGTATCCCGTTCCGCGTAACCCGTGAAAACTGCTTCCCGCAATACCCGCATAGGATCTTTCCAGAGAGCGGATAGCGTGCAGGTGGTTTCAGCACGATGTTGTTCTTCACCCTGTTTTCCTCTATCAACTGTTGGGTTTGCTGGAATACTTCATCGCTTATAATTGCTGGATGCGTGCCCTGAGCAAAATAGCGCGGCAATTGGCCGCTGTTACTCACTTGCTTTTTTGTGATATGGTCAGTGACATATCGCTTTTGCAGCAGAGCATTTCCGGCGTATTTCTCGTTTTTCAGCATCCTCATGACCCGATTAGAGGTCCAGTCTCCTCCCTGTAGGGTGGGCACTTGCTGTTCCCTCAGAGTCTGAGCAATGGCTTCACAGCCGACATGGGACAAATACGCATAAAAAATCCAGGAGACTACCCGCGCTTCTTCCGGTTCAATGATTACCGAACCTTTTTTTATTCTGTATCCGTACATGAAGGAAAGGCCAGCCAATTCCCCTTTTTTGAACCGGCTGCGAATCCGCCACTTGCAGTTATCGCTTACCGCGCGGCTCTCCTCCTGCGCGACGGCAGCCAGCAGGGTCAGCACCAGCTCTCCCTGTCCGCGGTCGGAGTAAAGGCCTTCCTTCTGGAAGAATACGGTGATACCCAGCGCTTTCAACTCGCGTGTCGTTTCAAGCAGCGTCACTGTATTCCGGGAGAAGCGGCTGATGGCCTTGGTGACAATCATGTCGATTTTCCCATCACGGCAGTCCTGCAGCAATCGTTGAAACTCAGGCCTGGTATCCTTTGTGCCGGTTTTCGCTTCATCGGCATAAATGCCGGCAAAGGCCCAGCCAGGATGATTCTGGATGAATCCGCTGTAATAGCTGATCTGCGCGGAAAGGGAATGCAGCATGGCGTCCTTTCCACTGGATACGCGGGCGTATGCCGCGACCCGGAGTTGTTTTTGTTTAGTCGCGAGGGGCGACATGACTTTGTAGATTTTGGCCATTCTCTCACCTCCTTGGGCAGGTCGCATATTAGCTCTGAAACCTTATTGTATCAAGAGATTATTGGGATATAGGCCCAACAAAATTGACTGAAAATGCGCCATCATTTTCTGGTCTGCTGCCTG
>JAAYDD010000300.1 GCA_012729435.1 Desulfobulbus sp. | reverse complement strand
CGGTTTCAGGGCAGAACAACTACATATGAACCAATTATTGGTGCGATGGCAATCGGGTAGGAGGGGGTGGCTAACCCCCGTCCTCCCACACCACCGCTCATGCGGGCCCGCAAGCGGCGGTTCAGTTGCTGGCACTTGGCAACACGTTTGGTTGGATACCAGGACGTTCGGCGATTCCGTCATACCTTCGGTCGCTCACCTATCCTCCGACGGACATCCTCATAACGAGCAACTGCTTTCAACACGCCCCAATTCCTATCGTGCTGTATTACCAGCAACCGCCGGACCCTTCCCTCCATCGGCTTTCACCGACTTCTCAGGTACTATGGCCCAGACTGACTTCTGTGGGTTCTGCCAAGCCTTCCGACATGGGTTACATCTTTCGATGCGTATCCCACAGACCTCCCCGCTTAAGGTGCAATAGCTTTCATCCCATGTAGCCGCTGCATTTACGTGACAGAGTCCGGGTAGTATGGGACTTCGACTTGAGTTGCAGCCTCGTCCGCTCTGCCCCGCCTTCGTATGCAGTTTCTGTTCGTCGGCTCGGGACTTTGCCCGCCAGGGTTGATCGTTTCCCCCTGACATCTGGCTTCCTTCAGATTCCACCTCGCGGTGGACACCCTTGCCTTCGGCTAACGCTTCCTACTACCAAGCGCGTAGTGGACTTTCACCACCAAGCTATTGCCCATGGCGGGCGTACAATCAGAGGGCTCCGGCTCAATCGTGAGTCGGAGCCCTCTGCCTTTTCTGCAGCTTTTTCCTGTTATTCTTCCGTTTTTCACTTGCCCTTTATGTTCAGGATATAAGATACCCCTAAGAAGGAGATGGCCTTATGATCAATGATCCCAGTCAGAATAAAAAGCCGCTCATTTTCTACATGGCTGTTGCAGTCATCGTGATTATACTGCTGAATGCGTTCGTTTTTCCGATGCTTTTGCAGCGCCAGGTTCAGGAAGTCGGTTACAGCGATTTTCTGAAAATGGTGGATTCAAAACAGGTATCAGAAGTATCCATGGATGAAAACGGAGAACAATTGATTTTCATCGCCAAAGGCAAAGACGGACAGGACGGCATCTATAAGACAGCGGTTTTCCCGGATAACAGTCTGCGCCAACGGCTGGAGGATGCCGGAGTTTCGTTTTCCGCACAAATTCCAACGCAGAACAATCTGCTGATCAGTTTTATAATCAGCTGGGTAATCCCGATCGCGCTGTTCTGGGCACTAGGCCGGATATTATCCAGGCGGATGACAGGCGGGATGAATGCGCTGAGCTTCGGCAAATCCGGTGCAAAGATTGTTGCTTCAGAATCAACGGGTGTAACTTTCGAAGATGTGGCCGGTGAGGAAGAAGCAAAGGAAGCACTGAAAGAAATTGTTGATTTCCTGGAGCACCCTGGCAAATATGCCTCCATCGGCGCTCGACTGCCTAAAGGCGCATTGCTTGTAGGACCTCCCGGAACAGGTAAAACTTTGCTGGCGAAAGCAGTTGCCGGTGAGGCCAAGGTTCCTTTCTTTTCCATTTCCGGCAGTGAATTTGTGGAGATGTTTGTCGGCATGGGCGCCGCAAAAGTCAGGGACCTGTTCAAACAGGCAAATGAAAAAGCACCTTGTATTGTCTTCATTGATGAAATTGATACAATCGGTAAAAAACGTGATACCGGAGCCGGCATCGGCGGCAATGATGAGCGTGAACAGACTCTGAATCAGTTGCTGACAGAAATGGATGGCTTTGACGGGAAAAAGGGTGTGGTCATACTGGCAGCAACCAACCGGCCTGAATCCCTGGATCCAGCTCTTCTGCGCCCAGGTCGTTTTGACAGAAGGATTCCGGTTGAACTGCCCGATGTCGGCGGCCGTGAAGCGATTCTGCGTGTGCACAGCAAGGGGATCAGAATGGCCGATAACATTGACCTGAAAGCTGTCGCCAGGGCAACAAGCGGTGCAAGCGGTGCGGAACTGGCCAATATCATCAATGAGGCAGCTCTGCGTGCGGTGCGGCTGGGCCGCGATACTGTAACACAGGACGACCTGATGGAAAGTGTGGAAACGGTTATCGCCGGTTATCAGCGTAAAAATGCAGTTATGTCTGAGAGTGAAAAGAAAATAGTTTCCTATCACGAAATCGGTCACGCATTGGTGGCAGCTCTGCAGACCGATTCTGCACCTGTGACAAAGATCACGATTATCCCCAGGACATCCGGCGCTCTTGGATATACTATGCAGGTGGATGAAGACGAGCATTATCTGATGTCCCGCGAAGAACTGTATAATAAGATTGTTACCCTGACAGGCGGGCAGGCGGCTGAGCAGCTGGTTTTCCACTCCATCACCACGGGCGCAAGCAATGATATTGAAAAGGCCACCCGGCTGGCACGCGGGATGATTACCCGCTATGGCATGGGCGATTTCGGTATGGTGGCACTGGAAACACAGAACAGTCAGTATCTGGGTCAGGATACCTCCCTGGCATGCAGTCCTGCTTTTGCGGAAAAGATTGATGAACAGGTAGTCGCATTGGTAGAAGAAGCCCGGAAGAAAGCAGACAGTATTCTGCGGGAACACGAAGATAAACTCCATGAACTGGCGGCATATCTTCTAAACAAAGAAACCATTACCGGTGAAGAGTTTATGAGCATCCTGAAGGCTGATGATCAAAAGCCATAAACAGATCGACGGAACTGAACGCTATTGATGAAAATAAAAAACTCCTGAAGTTTGTGCATGACGATGTACGGCAGTGCGCGGCAACCTGAAAGAAGACCGGCGGTATAATGCAGAATTCAGAATGCAGAATGGCGGAAAAACGGCTTCCGGGGCGGAAGCCGTTTTCTTTGATTTATGACGGAAAGTTGCTTTCTGATCCTTCTGATTTACGGTGAATAATGGTATAATGGTTTATCGTTGGAAACGGTTGTGTTTTGGAGGAAAGAGGAGTCGCATGTCCAAAGAGCAGAAGG
>JAAYDD010000299.1 GCA_012729435.1 Desulfobulbus sp. | reverse complement strand
TAAGTACAAGTAACTGTGCATCATTTTTTGATCCCCCTCTTACCAGCTAAAATGACAGCGCCAATCAAGGAGACCAGCAACAGCAAGGAGATGATCTCAAATGGAACAAGCCACTCTCGAAAAAGCAATTGACCGACTTCCTTTACATTCCCAAAATTGTTCCCAACGATTGACATTGAATGTTCTTGCAGACCGCTGACGATTTTAGCAAGAAACAAACCGATAGGGAGAACGACTACACCGCTGCCCAGAATATAGATCAGTCTGTTTTCTTCTTTTGGAAGATCTTCAGGTTGTATGTTTAAAAACATGATTATGAAGACAATCATCGACATGATCGCACCTGCGTACACGATGAGTTGCAATGCGAAAATTAATTTCGCAGAAAGCAACGCATAGAGACCAGCCAAGGAGATAAGAGTGACCACGAAACTCATGGCACCGTTCATCGGGTGATGAAACAAGACCAGGCCAACCGCCCCCAAGACTGCCAAAATGGCAAAAATTAGAAAAAGCCCATCGGCAAACATGGTATCAAGCGCCCCCTTTTTTGTACTCTTCTTCGGTAAATGCACCTGGTGTCGCTAGAAGTGCATCGAGTTCCATAACAAACGATTTCCGGTCATGCCCAGTGACCGAGAAAATCCCCGTGTCCATCCGGATAGCGTCCTTAGGGCAGGCCTCCACACAGTATCCACAGTAGATGCACTCCAACAGATCGATGGTAAATCGAACCGGCATCTTTTCGCTCCGTCCATCAAGCCGTTCGCCCGCCTCAATCATAATGCACTTGGCGGGACAGTTGGTTTGACACAGAAAACAGGCAACACACTTCATGGTGCCGTCTTCGTGTGTTGTCAGCCTGTGACGACCGCGCCATCGAGGAGTGATCTCGGGTTTGACCTCTGGGTAATGACGAACATAAAGTTTGGAATTATCGAGAAAGTTAGTGATGAAGTGCCGGAATGTTACTGCCATTCCCTTAAAAACTTCAACCAGATACAGCCGCTCGTAGATTTCCTTGCCTTTACGTTCAAGTATTTTTGCTTTTCCACTCATCGTTAATCCCCAATCAGCTCAATGCAACAACAACTGCACTGGTTACAAAAATATTCAACAGAGAAAGCGGCAACAAAGTCTGCCATCCCAATCTCTGAAGTTGATCATATCTGAAGCGTGGCAAAGTCCATCGAACCCATACGTAGACGAAGCACATCAGGGTTGTTTTGATCAGAAACGTGGCAATCTGCAATAAAGCGACCAGAATGTTTGCTGCAGCACCGGCAGACAGAACCATGAAGAAGAGCAGAAGAACCTCGATACCGCCAACGACGATCCACAGCAACTTCGTGTAAACGGCAGTCTCACGAATATTCGGATCATTCGCCATCTCGTAAGGCCTTTTATTGTTTTTCTGCATCCACAGCGAGAACAAGAAGGCAAAAGCCGGAACAATCAGCATGAGCAGAAAACTGACGATCCCTGCGTGATTCACAAGCGTTTCAGTCGTAAACCATGGAATCTGGTAGCCGCCAAAATACAGGGTCACAATGATGGCGCTCGAGGTAAACATCGCAACATACTCGCCCATGAAAAACATGCCGAACTTCATTGAGCTGTACTCCACATGGAAGCCTGCAACCAGCTCACTTTCACCTTCGGCAAAATCAAACGGGATCCTGTTTGATTCGGCAAATGCTGCAACAATAAATATAATTGCACCCAAAGGCTGAACGACCACTCCCCACATCGGGATAAAGCCGAAGAGTAATTGCCCTTGGTACTGTGTAATGTCGGTCAGACTGACAGAGCCGTACACTATCAGGGCACTGATGACAGCCAGAACCAGCGGAATTTCATAACTGATGACCTGAGCGGCTGCACGCAGACCACCAAGCATTCCGTATTTATTATGGGAGGACCATCCGGCCAGAATAATTCCGTAGACAGCGAATCCGGCTATAGCCAGGAACCAGAGGATCCCCAGATCCGTTGGAATAGCCTGCATGATGTACTGGTTGCCGTTGATAACCAGGACGTCAGCGAAGGGAATGGCAGCAAATGAAACCAGAGATATAAAAAATACAATTACTGGTGCTAATACAAAATAGAACCGATGCTTGATATGAGCGGGAATAACATCTTCCTTTGTTATCAATTTAACAGCATCAGCAAAGTTCTGAACCAGCCCGGCTGCGCGAAAGCCAAAGATGTTTGCGCGGTTTGGACCGGACCGGTCCTGTATGAATCCAGCGCCTCGTCGCTCCATCCAGACGAGGACCGCAATGAAACAGAGCGGGACTAAAGCTCCGAAGGCAACTCTTAGGACTAAAAGGAGAATATCAAGCTGCGACATGGGCGACCTCGTTTTCAGTTAGTGCGATCCCTTCAACGGGGATCTGTTCCAAATCAATATCCTTTAATGCTGAAACAGTGGATTTCAGTCCTTCACGGGACTCTTGATGTGAAGCAACCTGGCCGCCAATCATACTGATGATTTCGATCATGTTGGGCATCGGCTCATTTTTGACGACAGCCACTTCATAGCGTTGCAAACGTCCATCACAGTTGATGATGCTTCCGCTGTCCTCACTAAATGAAGCCACAGGCAGGATTATGGCAGAATGAGCGACAAGTGTGTTCTGCCGGCTGCCAATCTGCACCAGCTTGACACGAGACAGAAGCTGATCCAGTTCATCCTGTGTCAGCGAAAGGCTGAGGTCGTTGCCAAAATTCAGCAACAGATCAGCATCTGCTGTCGCCGCGTCAAATCCGGCTCGTGTAGCATCAATCCCCAGAAGTTGAAAAGAGGCTCGGTTGGCAGACTTGTCGTCCTGGATGAGGAAGTCATCACCGTCACCGGCTTTAATGTATCCATCACTAAAGCCGCTTATCTGGAGGTTCAGTGCAGCGGCGAACTGCTGCAAAGCATACATCTGTTCCATCGATGCATTTGGCGAAACAAGCACCACCGCCTTGGCGGCCCGGCTCAGTTCCCGGCGCACCGCTTCAACCGCCTCATTGAGACCGGTCTCGCGACCATCAACGGATGCACTGGAAAGACGATTATCATTTTCCAATTTATAGGTCATGCGTCCTTCGTCACACATGAAGTAACCGTTGACCTTTTCATTAAGACGCGGTCTGAACCTGTAGATGATATCATCTTTATATTTTTCGCGGTTATGATCGATATAGATATTGCATCCCTTACTGCAGCCGTGACAGATGGAAGGACTTTTCGTTAAGAACCACACACGTTGCTTGAACCGG
>JAAYDD010000298.1 GCA_012729435.1 Desulfobulbus sp. | reverse complement strand
GCCGCTTGAACGGGCTGATCTACAGGTCAAAGGATTGATGAAGCGTGGGCATCTCAACCTTTGTGTCCGGAAGGTGAGCCGCCAGAGCAAGCATGGCTTTTTCTTCGCCATGGACCAGAAAAGTTCGTTCGGGTTGACCGGTGTGGCTGTGCCAGCGGAGGAGTTCACGCTGATCGGCATGGGCTGAAAAACCGCCGATCGTGTGAATTTCAGCGTTGACCTCCACTTCTTCCTGAAACACCTTAACGACATCTGCTGCGTCGATGATCTGCCGGGCCAGTGTTCCCTGGGCGGCATAGCCCACAAACACGATGGCTGCTTCTTTGCGCCAAAGATTATGACGCAGGTGGTGCCGGATACGGCCGCCGGTGCACATCCCGGAACCGGCGATGATCACCGAGCCGCGAGTGTGCTTGAGTGCCATTGATTCGGCAACATCGCGGATGATTTCAAGGCCCGGCAGTTCAAAAGGATCACGGCCTGCTGAGATAACAGCCCAGGTCTCTTCATCAAAACATTCCCGGTGCCGCCGGAAAATCTGGGTGGCTGATACAGCCATCGGAGAATCAAGGTACACCCGCAAGAAAGGCGGCAGCCGGTGTTGCTCAATCCCTTCCCGCAAATAATAGAGTATCTCCTGTGTGCGTTCCAAGGCAAAACTCGGGATGAGCACATTGCCGTTCCGGGCTACGGTGGTGTTGATTGCCTGGTACAGCTCTTCAATGGAGGGGACAAGTGATTTGTGCTGCCGGTCTCCATAGGTGGATTCCATGACAACGGTGTCGGCATGGGGAGGGATGGCGGGATCCGGCAGAATTGCCCGACCGTCGTAACCGAGGTCACCGGAAAACAGCACCCGTCGCCGTTGTCCGTCTTCTTCGAGTTCCAGGAGGATGCAGGCTGATCCGAGAATGTGCCCGGCATCGTAGAAGGTTGTCCGGATACCGGGACAGAGGTCGCAGGGACGGGCGAACTCCGCGATGTCGATAAAGGCATCGAGACTGTTAAGAGCGTCCAGGGTATCGTACAGTGGTTCCACCGGTGCTTCCTTGCCCCGTCGTTTGCTCGCCTTGTAGTTTCGATAACGAGCTTCTTCCTCATGGATTCTCGCTGAATCAAGCATCACCAGACGGGCCAGTTCCCGGCTGGCGGCACTGGTGACTATGGTCCCCTTGAAACCCCGCTTGCAAAGAAGCGGAATCCGTCCGCAGTGATCAAGGTGACTGTGGGTCAGTAGGAGATGATCGATGGCAGCCGGATCAAATCCGAAATCGTTTAAATTCTCTTCGTCTGTTTCCCGTTTTCCCTGGTAGAGACCGCAGTCAATGAGGATACGTTTATTCCTGCATTCGATCAGAAAACATGAACCGGTCACATTTCGGGCTGCTCCGTGGAAGGTGATGCGCATGGTCAGTTCTCCTGTGGTTTTGGCTGAAGAGGATCGGCCGGATAACACCTGTCCCTGGTGAAACGGTCTGTCTTCATGTCGAACGCTCGTGATATTTACCGGGGCAGAGCATGCATAAAAAAGGTTCTGTACAGTGGAGCGGCCGATGAAGCGTGGCATTCACACTGTTCTTTTATCCGGGTTTTTGCAGAAACTATACCTGATTTTTTAGGCATGAGTAATGAGGATCTTTGCTCTGCAGTCTTGAAGCAGTCAGCAGGTCGGGCTTCCGTGACCCGTTTTGGGTCGGCCGATGGCGGGATCGGTTTTATGCAGGGAGTTCCGCCTATTCCGGTCGGTTCAGATGCTGGTTACCCTGGAGAAGAACTGACAGGAGCAAATGCTGTGCAGAATTTCCGGTCTGCAAGCCGTTGAACAGGGTGCGGCGGCTTTACGGAAGAGACGTCAAAAGCGCCCCAGGTCTTTAGGATCAAAGGAGATCCAGTGGAAAAGGTAGTGTTCCAGGGTGATGCATTGATCGAAATTGTCCCTGATCAGGCTTCGGCGGACCGGATTGCCTTTACCGTAGTGGTCCAGAATATATTCCAAGCGTTCGCTCAGATGTACCACAACATTATGGCGAACACGTTTATCCGCATAATACACAATTTCAGGGGCTGTGAAACAGCCGTCCGTGTATCGCTGCGGGTCGTAGTCAGCAAGGAGCACATGTTGCTCAACAATGGTTGCAATGTCAGGATAACCGTGCTGCCGACAGATATCTCCCCCGATTCTGGCATGGTCGCAGGTACTGTTCAGGCAAGGGGTTTTGGCAATGTCATGGAGCAGGGCACCGGCGATCACCAGGCTGCGATCAGCCTGGGTCCGGTCCGGCGCATAGGTGCGTAACCCGGTCAGAAGATGGTCGGCCAGTCGGGCAACCACCAGAGAATGGTGACGGATATTGGCAAGCATTCCATACTGATCCATAAGCCCGATGCACTGGCTCAGGGAAGGAATGGAAAGGCGCGTTGGTTCCATATCGGTCAGAAGGTATACTGTTGTTCACTGTTTACCGCTGAATCGATGCACTGCATCTACGGCAACCCTCACCTGTTCCGGTGGTGTCTCCGGCTGGATGCCATGACCGAGG
>JAAYDD010000297.1 GCA_012729435.1 Desulfobulbus sp. | reverse complement strand
TTTCCACTGAAGGAGGAGAAAAGGTAAATTGCAGCTCCGGCAGCCAATTGGAGAGAACTGCCATAAGTCTTTCGAAATCGATAGGTTTGACCAGATAATCGGCCATACCTACTTCCTTGCATCTCTGCTGGGCCGCCGCCGTTGCATCGGCTGTCAGAGCGATGATGACCGGAGCCGGATACTGTTGCCCCGCTGCTTCTGCTAAAATGGTCTGAGCTGCGGAAAAACCATCTACGACCGGCATCTGGCAGTCCATAAAAATCAGGTTGAAACGATTGTTTCGGCACACTTCAACAGCTTCTTGTCCGTTGCAGGCAAACACAATATCAACAGGTGCGTGCCGGAAGATTTCCCTCATAATGATCCGGTTTGTTTCTTCATCGTCAACAATCAAGAGGCGAAGGGTATGTGATCCGTCCTCCGAAACAGGAAGGTTCGTGCCCATGACCTCCACCGGCAGAGACCCGGGTTCCAGATATTCAACCTGATTCAACTCCGGTAGCATCTCCATGGTATCGGCATCCCGTGGCAGAGAAACTGTAAACCAGAAGGTTGAACCTTGCCCCGGCTCCGATTGCACGCCAAAATCACCGTTCATGAGTTTTATCAGCCGGGCGCTGATTGAGAGTCCCAGGCCACTGCCGCCATAACGACGCGTGAAAGAGCTGTCAACCTGACTGAATGGCTGAAAAAGCTTCTCTATCGATTCTCTGGCAATGCCCACTCCTGTGTCCTGTACCTCAAATCTGAGTTGATCTCTCGTTTCAGAGGAAAACACCCGAAAAACCCGCAGGGTAACAGTCCCCTGTTCTGTAAATTTGATGGCATTACCAAGCAGATTAACCACAATCTGACGCAGACGAAAGGCGTCCCCCTGATACTGAGGTGCCAGGTTAGGATCAAGCTCCATAGTGACAACCAGCCCTTTGCTTCTGGCGGTTACCTGATAAAGTGAGAGGAGTTGTTCCAATAAAAGACGCAGGTCAAAAGATTCAATATCCAGGACCATCTTATCTGCTTCTATTTTACTGAAATCGAGCAGATTGTTGATCAGCGTCAAAAGACTGGTTGCCGAGGTTTTGATCAGTTGGGCGAAATGTCTTTGTCGGGGTTGCAACTCAGTAGTAAGTAACAGTTCACTGATGCCTATCACCCCGTTCATTGGAGTACGGATCTCATGGCTGATCATGGCCAGGAATTCGGATTTAGCCTGATTGGCAGAGTCGGCCTGCCTGGCTATCTGTTCCAGTTCAGAATTTTCTTTCCTGAGCCGACGGACTTCAGCTTCAAGCTCACTGATGCGCAATTCTAAAGAGGCAATTTCTACCATGATTCAGGAAAACAACGAAAGTTGGCGTGGTATGGACGAGCGGATCCGCGTTGATGTGAAGACTTGCGGCCTGGTAAAAGCAGCGGTCGGCAGCTCCTGTAAAAATCGTGAAGGTTTGCATGATCGCAGCGGTCCGCCATAACGGGAACGTCTCTTGCACCAGCTTAAAAACAGCGTAGTGGTGGCTCTGGTCAGACCTACATAAAGCAGCCGTCTTTCCTCTTCAAGTTGCTCAACCTCATTTTCTCCATGCGTCTGCCTGTCCGGATAAAACGGCAATATGCCATCTTCAAGTCCTGCAATAAACACGAGAGGAAATTCCAGGCCCTTGGCTGCGTGCAATGTGCAGAGAGTTACCGCTTCTGCACGGGGATCGTAAATGATCGAATCACTGTAATGCAGAAGATGGGATGCAAAATCAGTCAGCGAACGATCAAAAGTCAAAGCCGATTCTGTGAAGCGCTGAATATCCGGGTGACCGTCAGGGAGCTGATAGTATTTAATCAGAGCCTGCAGAATTGTTACGATCGGCTGGGTACCGGCCAGGGATTGCATCTCTGTCATTAAGAGGCGCAACCGGGTGCAGGAAACATGATCAATGGCATCAAGCCAGTCTGTTATCTGTGGCAGAGTAATATCTGCTCGTAACCCGGATGTGGGAAAACAGGTCCTCAGCTGATCGGTCAACTCGTCGTTAATTCCCGGCTCTCTGCTCACAAGAGAAATGATTTGACCATACCGGGCCAGACCGGCGAGGGCGAGCATCCAAAAATAGAGCAGGCTACAGTCTCCCCTGGTGTAATAGGCCTCGAGATCAACAACCTGGAAAGGAATGCCCCGACTGCTCAGCACCGCGCCGATGGCTGCTGACTGGGCGGAAGTCCGGTACAGGACGCCGATATCACGGAAAGACACGGTCGATGTCTCAGATCGAGTGAATCGCTCTATGGATCGGTGGGAAGTTCCGCCCACATGTACATCGATACTGTCGGCAATAAATACTGCCTCATGTTCAGGATGCTCACATGACTGCATATAAACAGTTCCCTCTGAACCTTTACAGGCATCCATCGGTATCAGAGGAAGAGGATGATCATTGCGGGCTATCAGTTGTTCAGCTGCACGGACGATGGTCACTCCACTCCGATAATTACGGAATAATCGATGAATTTCCGGATTCAGATCACATCTGAAGGTATGAAACCATTTCGGATCAGAGCCACGAAAACCGTAGATAGACTGATCAGGATCACCAATGGCAAACACCGTGGAGGTCTGCGCCAGCAGGGCGATCAACGCATACTGTGCTGCATTGACATCCTGAAATTCATCAACAAAAAGATGTCCAGTTTCCCTGCGTATCGTTTCCGCCTCAGGTCCGCCCGAGCGTAACAGTTCCACCGTACGTGAGACCACCGCCTCAATATCGATCAGAAATCGTTCCTCAAGGGTCTGCAGATAACGCTGCAAAACCCCATCGTCTGTACTGCTTTCCAACCGGCTGAAAAGACGGTTGAGCAGGCGTGAAAAGGCTTCACGGTCCCTGGCGTTCCAGTCGGGTTGAAGCTCCTCAAGCACCGACATCCGTTCCTCTGGTCCGGCCACCTTAAGTGCTGGCGAGAATTGACGCAGATACCTCAAACAGTAGCCGTGAAATGTGGAAACTGTAACAGGAGCACTGTCTCCCGCTACGTACTGAAAAATCCGCTCACGGACTTCAGCCGCCGCCTTGTTGGTAAAAGTAATGACCGTGCAGGGAGTGGATCCTGTGCCGGCCATATGTCGAACCCGACTCACCAGGGTATGAGTTTTGCCGGTTCCTGGTCCGGCCTGAACCAGGATCAGTGGAGCTGTGCTGGCAACAGCCTGCTGCTGCTCATCGTTCAGCGCAGCCTGATCGGTTGTGAGATGAGCCGGGCTGTCAATGGCGGACGCCGGATCAAGAATAGATCGCTTTCCGGTTTTCTGTCGCTTTTCCTGCCTGGAAGGCGGTGTGAACAGGCTGCCCTGACCGCAAAGGCGGGCACGTTCGTCACCTGAAAAAATCTGAATAATACCGAATTCTCCGTCATAACCGGCATGACGGATAACCCGGTTTGTTCGAACCCGCCTAACCGCTTCCGCCAGCAGTGGGGAACCCTGAAGTCGAATCTCTTCAATCGGCGTTTCCATCAGCAGGGTGAATTCAGATCCAAAGGTATTGATCAGACGGACATAGCTGTTTTGCACCTTCTTGCTGGCAGGCCCGCTGCCAAGGAGCTCGGCAATCATCTCCTGCAGCGGAACCAGACTGTAAACCTGCGGACTGCCGGACGGATACACCGGTTTTTCCCGATCAGCCAGCTCCAGGACCCGATGAAGCACGCCGATGGTTAACGGTTTGCCGCAAGTCGGGCACAGACCATCAAGTCTTCTGCTCTCTTGCGGTTCAAGGCAGATCTGACATTTACGATGGCCGTCAAAGTGGTACTTTCCGCCTTCCGGATAAAATTCGACAGTTCCGTCAAAAACCTGCTGCCCGTCCTGGTTAACCGGTGACTCAACGGCCTGGCGGAGGGAAAAAAAATCGAAACCTGTGTTGAAGATGTTGGCCTCTCTTCCCAGTTTAGCCGGTGAGTGGCAATCTGAATTGGACAGAAGAGTAAATCTGTCCAGAGCTGAGACCATCCGGTTCATCTCAGGATCTGAGGAAAGGCCGGTCTCCAGGGCAAAGATATGCTGACTGAGATCTCCAAAACATTCTTCAATTGAGTCGAAGCCGGATTTGGAGCCGAATAACGAGAACCATGGAGTCCAGATATGGGCCGGCACCAGAAATCCGGATTCGGAATTTTCCAGGAGAATTTCAAGAAGGATACGGGAGTCGAGGCCAAGAATCGGCCGGCCGTCAGCACTGATATTGCCCAGGTTCGCAAGGGTGGCGTTGATCTGCCGGGCAGCATGAAAATCCGGGACATACAGTAAATTATGTACTTTGCGAACCTTACCGTCACGTTTATAAATCGAGCTGATCTCAGCACTGAGCACGAAACGGATGGAATCTGATGACAGAGCAGAACGGATCCCCATGGGCAGCACATGGCTCATGTCAATGATATGGTCGGACTTCAGACGAAAAAAGCCCGGTTCCGCCGGTTCTAAACACTCTTGAAGATGGGCAAACCAGCCGGGATGAGTGAAGTCACCGGTCCCAACCACGTGTATTCCCTTGACTGCCGCCCATGCAGCCAAACCATGAAGCGTGCTTGCCTTGCTGGTGGCACGGGAATAATGACTGTGAATATGCAGATCGGCAATATAACGCATCAGCTTGGTTTCCAGCCATAAAGTGCATGCTGCTGAATATAATGGAAGACCGCAGAGGGGAGCAGCGGCGGTCTGCGCCCGTTCCTCAGGTCCTCCCGTATGGACGATGAGGAAACCGGTAACTCAATACCATCCAGATAGTCTGCAAGTCTGCCGTTACTGCCGATCCAGCGTCTATATCCAGGATGAAACTCATAGGCCGGAGGCAGAGCAGTGAGAGCTGGACTGATCAATGCCTTGTCAACGGTACCCCGTTGAACAACAATCAGATCAACAAGGTCGAGGAGTTCATCAACCCGGTACCATTGCCCAAGTTCGAGTAAAGAGTCGGCGCCGATGACAAGCGAGAACCGCTCAGCTTCGATCTCCTCCCGCAGTGCCTGTACAGTATGAATGGTGTAGGAAGGTATGGGCAACTTGTGTTCAACCAGCGAGCACAGTACCTGCTCTGTGAAATCCGGACGATCGGCAATAGCGGCATTGAGCATTGCCACCCGATCAGTAAAGCTGGCTACGGGCTGTCGTTTATGAGGGGGCCGGTTTGCCGGAATAAACAGCAGCAGATCCAACCCGCATCGGTCAAGAACATGCCGAACCAGATCAAGATGCCCCTGATGGACAGGGTCAAAGGTGCCTCCAAAGAGGCCTACCAATCGTTTATTCTTCCAGCTGACCATGTCTACGTGCGGATTTCCCCATTACCGTAGACAATGAACTTCTGTGTCGTCAGTTCCTTCAACCCCATGGGACCGTACGCATGCAGTTTGGTGGTTGAAATCCCTATTTCTGCTCCGAGACCAAACTGACCGCCGTCATTAAACCGCGTGGAGGCGTTTACCATGACCGCGGACGCATCAACTTCCTGTAAAAATCTCTGGCTGTTCTCATACGAACGGGTAAGAATCGTTTCAGTGTGTTTGGAGCCATAACGGGCGATATAGTCCATGGCTTCATCCATCCCCTGAACAACCCTGACCACCATGGCCAAATCGAGGAACTCGGTTCCCCAGTCGGTTTCCGCCGCCGGTTGAATCATCTCTTCACAGATCAAACAGCTGGAATGGCATCCCAGAAGTCGTACGTTCTCCTTTTTCAGCGCCTCGCTCACCCTGGGCAGAAACTCCCCGGCAATCTCACGATGCACCAGCAACCCTTCCAGAGCATTGCACACACCCGGTCGTTGCACCTTGGCATTGAGGATAACAGAAACAGCCATGTCCTGATCCGCATCTGCATCAACAAAACAGTGACAGACCCCCTTGTAATGTTTGAGCACGGGAATACTGGACTTCTCGGTAACAGCCCGGATCAGTCCTTCACCTCCGCGCGGAATCACCAGGTCTATATACTCCTCCTGCTGAAGCAGGATATCCACCGCCTCCCGGTCTGCAAACGGCAGCACCTGAACAACTGTCGGGGTAATCGAATGTT
>JAAYDD010000296.1 GCA_012729435.1 Desulfobulbus sp. | reverse complement strand
CGACGCAATGCGTCAACGCCCCCTGGCCAGCGACCGCGACAAGGTGATTGCCCGGTTGCGTGACGACCGCTCCACCCGCGGCTGCTGGCCTCTTGGTTACGGCATGGACTTCCATCTCCTCGCCGCCCAGAACTTCATCACCGACCGAATAGGCGGGGCCGGCCCGGCCATGCCATGCCGCTTCCGCACCACGGACCCGAAGGAAAAAAGCCGGCTGTGGGTCACCAGGTTGCGGGATGAGGACCCGGTGGCGCTATGGAATCCGCACGAAAAAAGCCACACTTCAGCCAACCGCGATGATTATGGCGAACAGTACCCGCTGGGGAATGGGCCTGATTTGCTCATGTCCTGCGAAATACCGGCGGGACGGCATGTTTTGGCTCTGTATTTTGCCAACGATTACAACTACTACGAATCACAGCGGGCCTACACGGTCTCCGTGACGGATGCTGACAGGAGACTGCTTTGCCTGGCACCGGTTCGCGACTTCGGCGGCGGACCCTACAAGCGCTTCGCTGTCCAGGGGCCGGCCCGACTGGAATTTCGCATCTGGCGGAATATGAGCATCAATGTTCTTCTCTCCGGCGTGTTCCTGGATGGAATGATTCCCCCAAGGGAAGTGCCGGAGATATTTTATATAAATCTTTCTGATTCATTCGCGGCAGTCATGGACGAGTACCTCGAGCTGCGTCGGGCTGCGGTGAAAGAATCCCTTGCAATCGCCAACTCGCCGATAACGGCTGTGTTCGTGCAAAAGTTGTCCGGCCTGTCTACGGTCTCCCGTGCCTCGGATACACTCCCCGCATTGCTGTACATGCTTTCAGAATCTCAACGTTTCGCCGGTTATGTCCGGAACAGCAACGCGAGCTTCGAGCAAATGCTGAGTGTGTTGGCTGGCAAAGCCAAAAAGGATGGATGTCCGGAAGTTCTTGCCTCGCTGGCTCGACAGCTGGTTTCGGAATTCGCTTCCGGAAGAGCGAGGCAGCAGGCATTGCAGCAGATATCGCTGTACCCGCCATCCACTCACCCTTTGCTAAAATTATGGCGGCATTATCTTGATGTCGCTGTTGTCTCATATAGAGATCAGCCGGTCCGTTTGAAAAGTCTTCTCCGGGAAAAACTTTTTAGTACGGAAGACCATGTCATCATAGATGCCAAGGCTATCATATTCGAAAAATACTCTGAATTATTTCCGGATGATGCCAAAGCTTGGGATATGCGGCATTACGCAGGAGTGATCGCCGACAGGCGCGGCGACTATAAAAATGCTCTGCAACATTATAAAGCGGCTCTGGCTGAAAAACCACATGGATTCGCTCTGACGAGGATTCTGCACGATTGCCTTGCTCTACAGGTAAAGGCAAGGTCTCGACCGGAAGAAGTGCACGCCACCTGGGATATGCTGGCAGGCATCGAAAGATCACCGGAAACAAATCAGTTGATCAAATCCGGTATGCTATGGTTGACACGGTCATATCTGAACATAAAAGAATACGAGCAGGCACGGTTGAGCCTGAAGTGTTATGAAAGGGAATTCGGTAATGACTCTCAGGCATTGAGATTGGCGGAATATTGTGAGCAAGCAGTTGAGCTGAATTCCAAACGCAAGTAGCTACAACGAGATGCAGGAGGACGACATGCGAGAGAAAAAAGTGAATCGAATGTTGGGAGGAGTGCTTGTATTTGTCTTCCTCGTGGCTCGCGTTTCAGCGGGTGTCAGGGCCAGTGTGTCTCTTGCCGGTCCGGGTGAGCATTTCATCGAAGAATCGCTGGAACCCCCATATACCCACTACTACAATTATTCAGCCAGCGGCAGCTATACACTGGATCCCGATATTGAACAGGAAATAAAGGACGGTGAGGCTTCCGTATCAGTGGAATATTCTTGGGGCTACCCTGGCCATTGTGACAGCGGGGGTGGCAAAACGGACAGCACCGTCCGCATTTACTTCATAAAGAACGAGCTTCCCGGTGGCACTATCTCGGTAACCTATACGGTCACCGTGACCTTCGCTGACGACACGTCGATTTCAGCTTTAGCCTCGGCTTCTATCGATGCAGCCTTTCCTCTATGGGAAACAGGAAGCGCCATTTCCTGCGAAGGCATCACTGCCCCGGCTTCAAGCACCCGTGTCGTCATGGGAGCGGAAATCGGTTGTTCGATCAGCCCGGCAACCGACAACGATACCCGCGTCGGAGCGGTGATTGACAATGCCAAGCCGGACACTTTTTCAGCATCGGGTGCCTATTCCTGGTCAACAAGCGCAGGAAGCTTCAAGGATGATTGCAGCACAGGCCTATCCGTCACCTGGATCGCCCCTGCAGAAATCGGCAGCAAGACGATCACCTGCGCCGCTTCCGATGATGCGGTGATTCCTACTGGCGAAGGCGGAACAAGGGATGATTCCGACTATACCGATACGGTAACGGTCATCGTGGTAAAAATTGACCATCTTGAGTGCAAAGAAGTAACATCAAAGACTAATAATCCAGGTAACAATGAAACCGTTTATCTGCCAGTCGGATTTAACGGGGGAACGGTGACGGTCAATGCCATCCCCGATCCCACGGGGGGGTGGCCTTATGGAAAGCCTGCATGGTCCGGCGATATTCAGTCCAGCAGCGGCGGTACAGCGCAAGTCGATACGACTGCTGCGGGCACAAAGACAGTGACCGCCGAGTGCGGGAACAGCGTCAGCATAAAGATCATAGTCATAGAAATTGCATCACTCGAAACACGCCGCAAGAGTTCGGGTGAATCTTTTGCAGATTCAACTACAATTGCAGCGGGTGGATATTCTTCCGACATGCACAAGGCAGATATCCGGCTGACTATCAACCCTGTGCCTACGGGAAGTTTCTCTGTGGATTTTCCTGCCCAACTTTCCGGTGCCGGGGCGCATACGGGCACTACATGTAAGGCAACATTTTCTGCCGGAGGTAGCCTTGTTCAGGAGGGCAATGGCGACGGTACACTGACCGTGACTGACGCGAACTCAACGGGGGGAGTTGTGACCGGGGTGTTGACCTCCAGCAATGTCATCAACACGTGCGCGGTCACTGTCGGGAACGCGACGGCAACTGTGTATTTCCGCTGGGATATTTCGGGAACGTATGACTATGACGGTCCATCCTTTTTCGTCCCGGGTATTGGTGACGCTATAAAATTCTTTCCAACATTGGATGAAGTTGCCGTTGAAGATGAAGATGATGACGGGCTCGTCGGCGAGGGAGCAATAGGGGGACATTCCATGGATTACTGGACTAAGAAGTTCACGGTTCGCTACTGGAAGTACGATTACAACACGGGATCATACGTTGAGCCTGTGACTTACGAAACTTTTGATGATCTTGACGGCGACAACATTGAAGTTCATTTTGGTCAAAATCTTCATGATCTCATTGATCATTCCGCGACAGCTGAAACCGCCACTGGTGTTTATGAAAATACCCAAACAGTGTACGACTACTACGACTACAGCGGTGGTGTTGAGGAAGTCATTGAAGTCTGGAGCTACGCATTCGGCATCTATGATACTGAGCTTTTTCTTTCTGAATGAGGCGAGCAGCAATGGAACACTTACGCCACAATCTCATTTACCTTTCCGTCGCTCTGTTCCTGCTTAATGGCAATATTCTTTCTGCCATGAAAAGAGCCACGCCGGAGCAGATGCGGAAAGCAGCAGAGGATGCAGAAGCAGAAAATATCCTCGATGAACCTGCCCAGAACTATCAGAGGATTCGTGGATTGCTTATCATTCCGGGCAGGGAACCTGCCGAATCACTGATTGAGGAATTCAAGATCCAGTTGTCGGACGCACAGAGTTCCGGACAGAAAGCTGCTCTGCATTATTTGCTTGCCGAGTGCTATCGCGCTGACGCGATCAAGAAAGCCCGGTCCAATCACGATGGTGCCGCGCTACAGAACCTGCATGTCACGGCACTGCCGCATTTGTTGGCCGCTTTTGAACAATTGCCTCAGGGAAACGCCGGTAATCAACTCCGGAGAGACATTATTTTTGCTGTGAACCGCCTGCTGAAAGACGGCGATGTGGACAAGCTGTCTGCAGAGATGCGGCAACAAGTCATTGAGCACTACATTCGTTCCCCGCTCGATCCTCTCTCAGCTTTGGGAGTGGAGCGAACTGTGGCCGTATATCGTGACTTGGGTCTTGAAGAAGAACTGCTTCAAAAGTATTCCGGATCGCCTGGCACAGAAAGCTACGAAAAGTTGCTTGATACGATGCAGTATGTCAAGGAACTGAAAAGTAGCCAGGCGGCTTTCCCTTTCGCAGAGGCGCTTTGGACGCGCTTTAAGAAGAAGCTGTCAGGAACACCGTCTGATCTGAGAAAAGTTATGGAGGTTTTTGGCAATGTCGCGCCGAAGCAGACATTGGTTTTGTTCTCAGACACAGTGGGGCGCTGGCCGCAGTTGTACCTGCAACTCTATGCTGCATCAAAACAGTGCAGAGAATTCGATGCGAAGGAAAAGTACTGGCAGGCTTATCTGATGCCATATCTGCAGTGTCTGCTGGAGGAGAAAGATGCTAAAACAGATCCTGTGGCGAAATATCATTCCGTGGCGCAGGAACTCGCGCGACAAAATGATCTCGAAGCGGCTCTGTTTGTCATTCAGCGGGCTGAACAGTTGACCAATGCAGAGCGATCCAGCACATACGGCTTCCTCCTGCTCAAAAAGGCGGAGTGCCTTGCGAAGTTGGGAAAACTTGAAGAAGCTCGTGAAACCTATACCAAGTGCAGCCGGGCAAAAAACGTGGCGTCCTATCTGCGCGAGAACGCTGAAGACAAATTGCAAATGCTGGATACTCGAAATTAGTTCACCGAAAGAAAGGGTCATTTTCTATGAAAAACGGGAAGAAGAATGCAATGCGGAGCATGATTTTGCTCTGCAGCCTCGGTTTCTGGTTCAGCGCTCTCCAAATTGCATTGTCTGATCCTATTACAGGAAGTGCGGCCGATAAAGGAGGACAACCCGCTAACACGAAAAGTGATGGTAATGCAACCCAGGTCAACAAAGTGTACGCGAAAAATGAAGATGAAGTCTGGCAGGAGGACAAGGTTTACCGCCTGTTTGATACAGCCTTCACAGATGGCGTTGCCATAAAAGCAGAATTGACTACGACCCCGAAACCTCCTGACTTTGAATGGATCCTTACGCCCCCTACAGGCTCCGGGGCCACCATTGATTCACCGGGCGATCTTATCACCAGCCTCACGGACATTGATGTGCCGGGGATATACAAATTGCAGGCCAGGTGCAGCACTGCAGATGAAGGGAAAACACTCAGCATTATCATCCTTAAGGTGGAGTTTGATCCGACTAAGGTGAATGCCAGGAACCTGACACATGCCGACGACAATTTTCCGGCATATATGAAGTGCATTGCCGTCAGGTACAACGAATCAGAAAAACTTGATCTGAAGGACTACCTCAAGATTTCACCTCCAGATATCTCTTTTTCAGACATCAATAACCACCTGTTTTGGTCCGTAGACAATCAGGGTAAGATGAACTCCACGATCCTTGACTATTCGGACAATGATGAAGCGGGTCAGCCGGATCTCGGCGAGATTTTTGACTACAGAGTAGACCTCTCTTTCGGTGATGCATCCAATGTTATCGATCGCCTCATCGTCGTGATATACTCACCAGATACCGAGTCCAGTTTCGCAAATTGGTATGCTGATAATTATGATCTGACGTGGCTGGGCGAGCTCCCTGACGTATACTCGACGCTTGGAAGTAGTAACACCGACCCCGAGCCTGCAAATTGTGATCCCGGTTGTTGGGAAAACAATATTGACATCTTGGGTGGGACGAATTATTACCATCACGACGCTTCTTTCGGAATGAGGTCAGATAAAACGCCAGGAGGGCATGGACATCAAGCGTGTTACGACAACAGTACCCCCGGAAAAATCATAACATCCGGCATTAGCGCGGGCACAGCGGATAGATCGCACTACAGCAAGATACTTGGGGCTGATAGTCACATGAATGTTGATGTAAAACCCTTTATATGGGCCATGCAGCTTGACGGGAACCCTATTGAAGCTCCTACTGTCCCTACAAATTTACCACGCCCCATGATGCACTTCGGACTTTCGCTCAATCGGTATCTCTCGCGTCGTCCTCCACGTACAGCATCCCAAGTCACCGCCGGCAATTGCTGTGATACCGCTTACTGCAACACTCACCCCTGACTAGGATCAGGACAACAGAGGAAAGAAACATGATGAACTGTTGCTTTTGTTTTAATAGGCAAGGCCTTAATCCTATCGCTTTTGTTCTTCTCATCGTCGCCTGTCATCTCCCAGATCATTTTACAGTGATGGCCCAAGAAGTGGAACGTGAGAGCAAGCATCGAGAGAACTATATTCAGATCGCCGCTGAGACAATTCCCATACGTTACGAGGATGAATCTCTGTCACGCCAATTGCGAGACCTCATTGCGGCTGATTTGGCCGATGTGGCAGCATACGTTCAAAAATTCGAGTTGGAGGAACTCAAGGAACCGGTTAGACTAGCGCTCAATCTGGAAGATAGGGTGACTCATGTCACTCACAGGCTACGTCTAGGCAAGGCGCTTGAGTGGTATCCTGCGGCGATCGAGCAGTCTTTCGGCTTGTTATGTAAGAAAGGTGACGTCATTTACTTCATCATCACGAAGAGTCTGAGTAACACGTACATACGATTTCTCGACGACAATCGCGAAAATCAGGAGGTACTACTTGGTGCCCGCAGCAGCCTAAAGACTTTTCTTGATACTATCAACCGCCCAGACCTTCTCCGGGATATAATTAAGGATGAAACGAGGACTAAGAAACTGTTTTACTTTCACGGAGGGGGACGCTGGACTCATTTCAGCTACTACCAGGAGAACATCGCTGCCTTACAGCAGTTGACCTACCGATATCCCAGTATCTTTGCTTTCTCTCTCCAAATAGGGAGCGGCAAGGAGGAACCAGGAAACACTGTGGTCTTCTGCCGTCCAGTCATAACTTCCAAAACAGATCCGGACTATTATGATACCTACCCTCCGTTGGCGTATAGCAATGGCAACTGGTATATCTGCGTATCCAATCTGCCGTAGCCTCGGTGTTCTTCGCACAGGCTTGCGCCACCATCGCTCCTCCTACAATCTTTGGACTTTTCGCTGTGCGGTGAGCCGCTCGTTATCTCCAGCGTATGCGACCAGTCAGAGCATCTCATGGAGCCTGAAATGCTGGGTTTAACATAAATCCTGAAAATTATAGGGTGGGATATTTTCAAGTTCAAGGTTTTAGCTGTTTCTGCGAAGTTAACATTGTTCGGAACTTGCGTGATAGTTAACATAGACATCTGACGCCCAACGGGCTCGTCCGTCAGTCCATCCTCTTCTTTGAAAATCTCACCACCCGGGAAGTCTGGCTGGGTGGCATCGCCTGCGATCCGGATGCGAACTGGTCCGCGCAGGTTGCCCGCAACCAGACCGATGCCTTCGATGGGAAGCTCAATGGAATGAAGTACATCATCCATGACCGCGACCCGCTGTTTCTCGGAAAATTCACCGATATCCTGAAATCTGCCGGTTGCAAGACAAAGCTGATACCACCCAGGATGCCGGAATATAACGGGTATATTGAATCGTTCATCAAGACCATAAAAACCGAATGTCTCAACCGCCTGATTCTGACCAGCGAGACCCAACTGCGGTATGTCGTAAAGGAGTTCCTCGAATACTATAACCACGAGCGCCCGCACTCTGGTCTTGATGGGAAAATGATCATTCCCCTGCCCCAGGATGAAGATGGCGAGGTAACGGAATTCTCCCGGCTGGGCGGTCTTTTAAAGTCTTATCGCAGGGTCAAAAAAGCAGCATAGGTTTTATGTTATAGTCCCGTGGGAATATAAATCAGCCAGGCGGCGGATAGAGCAAAATATTGCGGGCTCCCTCTCGGCAGGCGGGTATCAAATGATCCGGATGGTCACAGCCACGACACCATCACTCAGCAGACGCCAGTGAGCTGCGCGCATAACTGCCGGGTGGCTTTGAGGTTATTTCAATATATGCGGTTTTAT
>JAAYDD010000295.1 GCA_012729435.1 Desulfobulbus sp. | reverse complement strand
CGATTGCCTTTTAACGGCGTGCACTGTATCATGGCTCAAAAGAAAGATCCAATCCTATCCTGTTTTTCTTGAGGTGTCTTCCAGACTGTCAATGAACTCTTCTGCCTCTAAAGTTGTTGCCATTATTCCGGCACGATATCATTCCAACCGTTTTGAAGGGAAACCGTTAGCGTTAATCCAGGGAAAACCCATGATCCAGCATGTGGTTGAACGGGCCTGGCGGGTACCCGCATTAACTGAGGTGGTGGTTGCCACCGATGATGAACGTATTGCCCGGGCGGTCACTTCCTTTGGCGGTACCTGGGTAATGACCCGGCGCGACCATGCCACCGGTACTGACAGACTTGCCGAAGCAGCCCATCTGCTGGCGCTTGGTGATCAGGATATCATCGTTAATATCCAGGGTGATCAGCCTGTGTTTCCTCCTGAGGTGATTGAGCAGGTTGTCAGGCCGCTTGTGGACGATCCATCTCTTCCGATGTCGACCCTGATCTATAAAATTATCCGTCCGGAAGAAATCACCGACCCAAATCATGTCAAAACCGTGTTCGACAGCCACGGTAACGCCCTTTATTTTTCTCGGGCATCCATCCCCTTTCAACGTGATGCTGACGGGACGCAACAACCGGTTTACTATAAACATCTGGGCGTCTATGCATACCGTAAAAACTTTCTTACCACTTTTGTAGGGTTGCCTGAAGGAAGATGGGAGCGGTTTGAAAAACTTGAGCAGCTGCGCGCTCTTGAGTTTGGATACACCGTCCGGGTTGTACTCACAGAACACGATTCAGTGGAAGTTGACACCCTCAGTGATCTGGAAAGGGTAGAGCAGTTGTTGCAGACGTCCCCCTCACTTTAAGCCGTGATGGCCGGACTTTTTTCCCGCGAGAGTGTATGTCCGGAGAACAGCAGTTTAAACATCATCTGAACTTTCTGACCTCAGAGGGGTTCTCCGTGCTGGATGTTTTGCCGGAAAGCAGCCTGGTTGAGAAGGTCGCCTCCATATTCCTGGAAAGTTCGGCAAGCAGACTGCCCCCTGTCATCACCTCATTCTTTGATAAACTCAAGCAGCAATTCGACGCATTGGACACGACGTCAGTTAAAGTGGTCGTGTTTGGCGGCGGTACCGGTCTGTCCAATATTATCGGCGGCGACTCACGACGACAGGCCTGTGCGCATAACCCCTTCACCGGATTAAAACAGATCTTTCCTCTGGTAAGCTCGGTGGTCTGTGTTACCGATGATGGCGGATCAACCGGAGAGTTACGAAAAGATGTACCTCTCATAGCACTTGGCGATATCCGCCATGTACTTGTTTCGTCGATACGCCGGGAAAATCTTGCCGAATGCTACGGACTGGATGGCGCCCGCATCAAAGACAGCACCGCGGCCCTGCATGCTGTTTTCAACTATCGTTTTATGTCATACCCCCCATCAGTCGGACAGCTGCTTCAGGATACAGGGGCAAAACTCACCGATCTTCCGGAGCGGCTGCGGGCCTATATTACTGAACTTTGTGAGTTTTTGTATCATGATGTCCGTCTGAGTCCGACTTTGCACCGACCGCAGTGTCTGGGTAATCTGTTACTGGCCGCCGCCATCTATAAGCAGTTAGACCCTGAACTCACCCCGACGGAGCTCCTTGCCTCGCATCAGGTTGTACGAACGGCGACCATGCGCGGACTGGCGGAAATATCCGGCGCTCTCGGTGTGCGTCCTCATTCGGTACTGCCTTGCACCACGACCTTGTCACAGCTGCAGATGCTCTATGCGAACGGTGTTCTGGTTACCAGTGAATACAAGTCGGGTAAAGCGAGACGAGGCTTTCCGGTCGATAGAGTAATCGTTGAATTCAGTCGTCATCCTTTTCTCCATCCCGAGGTCATCCAGCTGGTACAACAGGCAGACATTATCCTGTTTGCACCTGGCAGCCTCTATACCTCGATTATACCCATCCTTCAGGTTCCGGGACTGGCTCAGGCCATTCGTGACAATACCGGGGCCTTGAAGGTGTTGGTGGCCAATATCTGGGTGCAGAAGGGAGAAACCGATG
>JAAYDD010000294.1 GCA_012729435.1 Desulfobulbus sp. | reverse complement strand
CTCAGTGAACGTATCAAGAACCATAGACCGCGTGCACAACGAGAAAACCATGACAACTAAAGTCCACAAAAAATGATCGGCATATCGTTCGACAGCCAAAACACAGGGCACGATTCAAATCCGGCCACGGATTGAGTCATCGGAGATGATTGCGAAAAACATGGGTCGAGAAACAACAGGACAAGTGAAAATTACAACGAGATCACCGCCTCAACTTCAATCATTGCTCCCTTGGGCAGAGCGGCGACCTGAAGCGCACTTCTTGCTGGATAAGGCTCGCTGAAGTACTGGGTGTACACCGCGTTGACCTGCTGAAAATGGGCTATGTCTGTCAGAAAAATCGTCACCTTGACCGCCTTGTCCAAATGCGTGCCAGCATCCTCGGCAAGCATCCTCAAATAACGGAATACAAGATGAGCATGATCCTCAATACTGCCTTCAGAGATAGCCCCGGTCTGCAGGTCTATGGGAATAATACCGGAGGTAAACAGAAAGGAACCGGTACAGACAGCTTGCGAGTAAGGGCCCACCGGCGTGGGGACCCTGGATGAGTTGACAGGTGTTCGCTGTTGCATGGATCTCCTTTTGATCTTTTGATTGCATGATGATCAAACACAATCGTTTCTGTCTGCACCAAGAGTGGTTGCAGCGCGACAGTTAAAAGAAATGACTCTCACGAGAGGTCATCTTCCCTTTTCTGCCCTCATCGAAATGTATCAGCTGGTCTTCTTCTGGTTATACACACTACAGATGTAAACCACACCAGAGTCTATACAACAATAAAAACTCACTGTAGCAGAGATCTGTCCACCGCTGACGAGGCGCATCGGTTTTCAGACACCATTTTTTTCGTAAATATGGTATGAAAAGAAAATATTTTCAAAACAGAGATTCTCGTCCGCAGTCTGCTCTGAGATTGACGACCAGGACCGCCGGGCATGACGGTCCCTGTTTCACCGGCACCATCAACATGCAGCAAAAAAACATGGAGGCAAGCGATCCGGTTTGTACTGAAATGAAAAACAGTTCGACACGCCCCTCCTCATCACCATTCAAACCTGTTATCATCCCCCATAACATTTCTGGATGATTATCAGTATATGATAGAGATGGTACCGCATGCGTGACGATCACTTCAGCAGGAAGGACAAGGACAGCAACGATGCTTAATGGACAGCCTGCTGTGGTTCAGTACGGATAACCACTGCATACAACCGGATACAGTAAAAGACGTGGAGGGCAGCGTTCAATGCAAAGCGATGGCAACCTAGTCTGGATTGACCTGGAAATGACCGGGCTGAACCCCATGAAAGACAAGATACTCGAAGTGGCGACAGTGATCACCAACTCCCACTTGGACATACTTGCTAACGGGCCCGTCATTGCCATTTATCAACCGGAAGAGGTGCTCACAGCTATGGATGACTGGAACAAAAAACACCACCATGAATCAGGACTGCTTGAACGTGTACGGCAAAGCACTGTCACGTGCCCTGAAGCAGAGGCGGAAACGCTGAACTTTATCAAACAATGGGTCGGCCGCCGGATTTCGCCGATGTGCGGAAATTCCGTTTGGCATGATCGCCGGTTTCTGGCTCGTTTCATGCCGGAGCTGGAAAGATATTTCCATTATCGCAATATTGATGTCAGCACCCTCAAAGAGCTGGCTTGGCGCTGGGCCCCCAATCTGCCCAGATTCGATAAAAAGTGTCACCACCTCGCCCTCGACGATATCCGCGAATCAATCGCCGAACTGAAGCACTACGGCGACAGTTTCATTCGAAAAGAACTCTAAAGTTCTTCCTTCTGGCTGAAGCAGCTTCCACATTAAAATCACACCAGGTACCGGATTCCAGATACACTTATCCCTGCAGCTTCAAACCCCAGATCTGTTCAGCATACTCCCTAAT
>JAAYDD010000293.1 GCA_012729435.1 Desulfobulbus sp. | reverse complement strand
GGCGGTATTTTTGTTGAGGTCATGAAGGATGTCACCTTCCATCTGGCTCCAATCACTGAAGACGAGGCTGTCCAGATGCTCAAATCAACCCGTTCGTATGAACTTCTTCAGGGAAAACGCGGTGTTAAAGAGGTTGATATTCATGCAATTGCCGTGGCCCTGCAGCGTATCAGCCAGCTGACCACCGATTTCCCGCAGATTCTCGATCTGGAGATCAATCCGCTCATTGTCGGCGAGGTCGGTAACGAACCGGTGGTGGTTGATGCCCGTATGACCTTCTCAGCTTTACCTGAAGAGCAATAATCACGAGCACAGACGGTAACACGATCAAAGGTATGGTTATGAAATACGTCAAAGACTGGCAGGATATTTACAGTGATATGATTGCCACTCCGGCAGAGGCACTCAGTCATCTCAAGTCGGGTCAGCGTATATTTATCGGCACCGGCTGTGGAGCGCCGCAGGAACTCATAGCTGCCATGACCGGCCGGGCGCGTCAGGTGACCAATGTCGAAATTATCCAGCTGATCACCAAGGGGGATGCGCCCTATGCGGACAAGAAGATGTCGGACAGTTTCGCGATCAACGCTTTCTTTATCAGCTCCAATATCCGTGACGTGATTCAGGAAGGGTTCGGCGACTACACACCGATCCTGCTTTCTGATGTGCCCGGGCTGTTCAATTCCGGCAGCCTGCCCATTGATATCGCTTTGGTTCAGGTGACTCCGCCCAACCTGCATGGCCGGGTGAGCCTCGGTATCTCAGTGGATATTACCCGCAGTGCCATTGAAAACGCCTCACTGGTCGTTGCCGAGGTGAATCCGAACATGCCATGGACCCATGGCGATACGGAAATCGACATTATTGATCTCGACATTCTCGTTCCCGTTGATCGGCCGATTCTTGAACGCGAGTTGGAGGTTCCCAACGAAATCTGTCGAAAAATCGCCCAGACCGCGGCCGCCCTCATACCCAACGGATCGACCATTGAATTGGGATTGGGCCGGGTGCCGGGATATGGACGTATTCCGCAGGCTGTGATGGAATTTCTCAAAGACCGGAAGGATATCGGTTTTCACACCGAGATGATCTCGGATTCGATTATTCCGCTGGTCGAATCCGGTGCGGTCACGGGCGCAATGAAATCGATCGATAAGGGAAAGATCACGGCCAGTTTCTGCATGGGGACCAAGAAGCTGTACGATTATATAAATGACAACCCCCTGTTCAGTTTCCGGCCCACCGAATATATCAATGATGCCGCGGTAATAGGTAAACACAAGAGGATGGTGGCAGTTAACATGGCGCTGGAGATCGATCTCACCGGCCAGGTCTGCTCCGATTCTGTGGGCGGAAGATTTTATTCCGGCATCGGCGGTCAGATCGACTTTAATCGCGGTGCGGCCCGATCGGAATCAGGCCGGGCGATCATTACCCTGCCGTCACTCAACCGTGAAGGGACTGAATCAACAATTGTCTGCACCCTGCAACCCGGTTCCGGAGTCACCATCAACCGGGCCAGTGTCCATTACGTGGTGACCGAGTACGGTGTGGCGTACCTTCACGGCAAATCGATCCAGGAACGGGTGATGGCCCTGATCTCCATTGCCCATCCGGATTTCAGAGAAAAACTGTTCCGTGAAGCTGTGGAGGCCAAGTATCTTCGGCCGAATCTGGCGCGTTTTGCCAACCGGTTTTTAGCTCCTGTGGAAGAGGCTGTTCGGGCAACGCACCTCATGCAGGACGGCACTGCCGTGAGTTTTCGGTCGATCAAACCGACCGATGAACCGCATATGCGTGACCTGATTTATAATTTGAGTCAGGAGACCATCTATTACCGGTTCATGAGTCATCAGCAACGGTTCACCCCCCGGCAGATTCAGGATTTTGTCTACATTGATCACCGCCGGGATGTGGCACTGGTGGGTACCATTCCAGAAGCGCACGGTGAACAGATCATTGCAGTCGGCACCTACTACCTCAATGAAAAGACAAATATGGCCGAGGTGGCGTTTGTCGTTCGTGACGGCTGGCAGAACAGAGGTTTAGGCACCTTTGTTTTTCAGCATCTGATCAAGATCGCAAAACGTAACGGTATCGCCGGTTTTACGGCCGAGGTGTTGCGCGAAAACGAACGAATGCAGGCGGTGTTCAATCACTCCGGTCTCAAGGTGTCAAGTCGTCTTGATGAGGGGGTGTACAGCTTTGTGATGGAGTTTTAAAGACAGTAAGATAAAATTTGCGAAAACTTCCGGTCAGTTAAAAAAAAAACGACTGGAATCATCTGATGATGTGACATGCTGTTGTTCAGAAACGGGCAGCTGTTCTTTCGTTTCAGTTCCTCCCGTTCCGATCTTCTGCAGGCTTTGAGAGACTCGTTCTTACCGGTAGACAGCCGCGTAATCCGGCACATCCTTCCATGCAGATGCAGGAAGAACTGATCTGCATGTCCTTTTGCACAACCCGTGCCGAAAGGTACCGGCTTTGTTCCGATCGTGTCCGGGTTTGTTTGTCTGAGAATCGCGGGCAACAAAGTGAACCCGGTTATCGATACTGAACATTGACCTGTATGTTTTTGAGCCCGGTGACCCCCAGATTATGAACCAACCGCGTGGAGCGTGACAGTATAGGCAACAACCTGGCCGGCAAGGGGATGATTGTAATCAACAACCACTGTCTCAGAATCAGCAGTGAGGATGGTGGCCGGGACCTTTTGTAAAACGCCTTCTTTTTCAACTGAGAGGGAGAGAACCATTCCTGGTTTCGGATCGATACGTCCGCTGAAAACAGACCGGGGGATGTCGTGGACAAGAGTTTTGTGATAAGGGCCATATGCGTCTTCCGGTTGAACGTGCACCGTTCTTGTCTGGCCCGGTTCCATGCCGAGCAGAGACGCCTCTACAGCTTTAAGTATCTGTCCGGAACCGATGACCAGGGTGACCGGTTTATCTGCAGGAATACTTTCAATTTCCTCCCCGGAGGTCAGAGTCGCTGTATAACTGACTGAAACAGTGTCAAAGAGCTGAACAGAACGCATGATAAGTCCTCATTAAAGAGATGGTGCAGGAAATAGCCCGGCAGTATACACACAGTTGGTTTTTTTGACAAGGGATGGTGCCGCCGACAGAGGACTTGACAAAGTTGCGATCACGGCATAAATGTGCAAACCCTAAAGATCCCAACAAAAATATATACTGATCCCTGAACAGCGGGCCCTGGATCGTGAAACCGGGCCGCAGGGACCGGCCGTGTGTTGAGACTTTCTCTGTTTTTCCAGAGTGAACCGTCCTGATTTCTCTGTTTCAAAGGAAAAGATATG
>JAAYDD010000292.1 GCA_012729435.1 Desulfobulbus sp. | reverse complement strand
TTCCGGCCTTGCCTAACTTCTGACTCGAATGTTCTGGATTGCCGACCTGTCCGATACAGGCTCTGCAGTCTTTATGAAACTTCCTAACCTCTCCTGAGGGGAGTTTAACCAAAACCTGGTTCCCGTCCTTGGCCATGAGCTGAGCTGAGGCACCGGCTGAACGAACGAGTTGGGCACCTTTCCCAATCTTCATCTCGATGTTATGAATAACGGTACCCAAAGGGATATTGATCATTGGCAGGCAGTTACCCAGTTTTATATCAGCGTCTTTTCCGGCGACAACAGAATCACCAACGGCAAGCCCGTTAGGAGCAAGAATGTATGTTTTTTCGCCATCTGCATAACTGAGCAATGCAAGGTTAGCAGACCGATTCGGATCATACTCGATTGCCTGCACGACGGCAGGGATATCAACCTTATTTCTTTTCCAATCTATAACCCTGTACTTTCTCTTATGTCCGCCCCCTCTGTGACGGGCGGTTATTCTGCCGTAAACGTTACGCCCCCCTGTTTGCTTGAGGGGTTCGAGCAGACCTTTTTCAGGTTTTTTATCTGAAAGAATTTCTTGACGAACCGACACATGGTTGCGCTGGCCAGGAGATGTTGGTTTATGGATTTTTATAGACATTGTGTTTCCTATGTAAAATCTCAGCTTAGGTGATCAATCAGGAACGTTTTACAGCTCATCCAGAAAATTAATTTTCCCTTCAGCAAGAGTGACATAAGCCTTCTTCCAATTGCTTGTCCTGCCTATCGATTTGATCCCTACACGTTTTTTCTTTCCTTCCATGTTCGAGGTGGACACCTTTGCAACCTTGACATCGAAAAGTCTTTCAACTGCGTCTTTAATTTCAATTTTGTTGGCACGAGTGTTTACCTTTAACACGACTTTATTTTGTGTCTCTTGAAGAAGATTCCCTTTTTCAGTCAGGCACGGACTTTGTATGACCTCAAAAATTGTTTTCATGCCAGCAACCTCTCTTCGATTTTGGTAACACTCGGCTGAACCAGCATTAATTTTGAATGTTTCAAAACATCATACACGTTCAGACCGTCTACTGGGAGAACCTTGAATCCAACTGCATTGCGGGCGGACAGTGAGACCTTTTCATCCACCTGTTCCGTTACGACCAGACAATTTTTGAATTCAAAGTTGCTCATAACACCTAGAAACTCTCGCGTCTTGATCTCAGGCAACTCAAACGCATCAACCACAACAAGATTACCTTCCTGCTGCCGGGCGCTGAGAGCCATCTTCAACGCGAGTTTCTTTACCTTTTTCGGCATTGAGTAGCTGTAGTCTCTGGGTTTCGGACCGAATACAGTGCCGCCCCCCCTCCATAAGGGAGATCTTCTGCTCCCGGCACGAGCACGACCGGTTCCTTTCTGCCTCCAGGGTTTTGCACCTCCGCCTCTAACCTCTCCGCGGGTTTTCGTGCTCGCATTTCCACTTCGTCTGTTTGCCCTTTGCATACAGACAACTTCATGCAAAACACCGGTGTTTACCGCTACATTGAACAACGCATCATTTAATTCGATCTCGCCAACCTTCTCAGCGCGAGTATTCAGAACTGAACAGACAGCCATGGGTATCTCCTTAAGCACAATTCCTGATATCAAGGCTTTGGATAAATATTGAGGACACCCTGTTTACTACCGGGGACGGCACCATGCAACAGCAAGATATTCTCCTCAATCCGAATGTCGATAACCTTCAGGTTCTTCTTGGTGATCACTTCGTTACCCATTCTTCCAGGAAGTTTCTTCCCTTTGACAACTCTTCCAGGGGTGGCACTGCAACCAATCGATCCGGGAGCACGATGAAATGTCGAACCGTGAGTTTTTCTGCCGCCACGGTACCCATAGCGTTTAACTACGCCCTGGAAGCCGCGCCCTTTGCTTCTTCCTGATACATCAACAAGGCCGCCGACTGAGAATATATCAGTCAAATGAACGGTCTGACCTATTTCGTAGGCTTCCGGATTACTTACCTTAAACTCTTTAATATAGTAGTATCCTTTGCCACCAGAGCGCTTGAAATGTCCGGCTTCCGGTTTATTGAGCCGCTCACTTTTCTTTTCAAGAAAACCGAGTTGAAGGGCGTTATATCCTTCTTTTGCTTCCGTTTTTATCTGCAGAATCGCACAAGGCCCGGCTTCTACAACCGTGACAGGTACTGACCGGCCATTTTCATCATATACCCGGGTCATCCCAAGCTTTCTTCCTAAAATTCCAATCGAGTTCGGCATTTGTTTACCCAATTTCCGTTCTTGACACGATAGACGCTTACTCATTTGCAGCCGACACCATGCTGATCAGATCATGGCAGTTTGATTTCAACATCGACCCCGGCAGACAGCTCAAGCTTCATAAGAGAGTCGATGGTTTGCTGTGTCGGCTCAAGTATATCCAACAGCCGCCGGTGCGTGCGCATTTCAAACTGTTCCCGCGACTTCTTATCAACATGCGGTGATCGCAGGACAGTATACCTACTGATACTGGTGGGCAAAGGTATAGGTCCGACTATTGTCGCTCCTGTTCGCCGTGCGGTATCGACTATCTCTTTTGTGGATAGATCAAGTAGCTTGTGATCGTATCCCTTCAGTCGGATACGGATTTTATCTGCTGGAATCATCAATGACCTCTTATTCGATAATTTCGCTAATAACGCCGGCACCCACAGTACGACCGCCCTCACGGATGGCAAAGCGAAGCCCAGCCTCCATGGCGATCGGAGTAATCAGCTCACCGGTAATATGAATATTGTCACCAGGCATGACCATCTCGACACCCTCATCAAGCGTACAAACACCCGTAACATCTGTGGTACGAAAGTAAAACTGCGGACGGTAACCGTTAAAGAAAGGTGTATGACGACCACCCTCCTCCTTCGTCAGTATGTAACACTCAGCCTTGAACTTCTTATACGGCTTGATGGAACCCGGCTTCGCCAGAACCTGACCGCGCACAATCTCCTCACGCTTGATGCCGCGAAGCAATGCACCAATGTTGTCACCAGCCTGACCCTCATCAAGAAGCTTGCGAAACATCTCAACACCGGTACACGTCGTCTTGACTGTCGGACGGATACCAACAATCTCAACCTCGTCACCAACATGGATCACTCCGCGCTCAATACGACCGGTCGCAACGGTTCCACGCCCGGAAATCGAAAACACGTCCTCAACCGGCATCAGAAAAGGCTTGTCAATGGCACGCTCCGGCTGCGGAACATAACTGTCAACAGCAGCCATCAGATCCCATATGCACTTGGCCTTCTCCTCATCCTCAGGATTCTCAAGCGCCATCAGAGCAGAACCCTGAATGATCGGAATCTCATCTCCAGGAAAATCATACTTGTCAAGCAGCTCACGAAGCTCCATCTCAACAAGCTCGATCAGTTCCGGATCATCAACCATGTCACACTTGTTCAAAAAAACGACAATCGCAGGAACACCGACCTGACGAGCCAGAAGAATGTGCTCACGGGTCTGCGGCATAGGACCATCGGTCGCGGCTACAACAAGAATGGCACCATCCATCTGGGCGGCACCCGTGATCATGTTCTTGATGTAGTCCGCGTGACCAGGACAGTCAACGTGCGCATAGTGACGGGTCTCGGTCTCATACTCAACATGCGAGGTGGCGATCGTTATACCGCGCTCCTTCTCCTCCGGAGCCTTGTCAATCTCGTTGAACTCCGTAAACTTAGCCATACCCCTGGTCGACAAAACCCGGGTGATCGCTGCAGTCGTCGTCGTCTTGCCATGATCTATATGACCAATCGTTCCAACATTGACATGCGGCTTCGTCCGCGTAAATTTCTCTTTCGCCATCTCCGGTCTCCTTGGACAAAAAATTCCTTACAAAATAATCAAAACAGTATGCGCGTAATTAAACCATGGAGCCCACGATCGGACTTGAACCGATGACTTCCTCCTTACCAAGGAGGTACTCTACCACTGAGTTACGTGGGCGAAGATCACTAAACAAACTGCAAAACGGAAAACGACTCCTTTCCGGAAACGTGGAGCGGGAAACGAGACTCGAACCCGCAACCCTCAGCTTGGAAGGCTGATGCTCTACCATTGAGCTATTCCCGCTTCAAACCCGTCGCCTGACAAAAAGGCCCAACAGAATGATGGTGCAGGGGGGAGGATTCGAACCTCCG
>JAAYDD010000291.1 GCA_012729435.1 Desulfobulbus sp. | reverse complement strand
CTGTGCAAGAACCTGGACAAACTGGCGGGCAAGGATCTCACCGCCGTAGCCGTTCAGATGTTCACCGTCATCGGTGTACTGCGGCACCAGCGCAAATGCGGATGTACCCTTGTACTCAAAGGTTTCTCTCCCGCCGTCCGGATAGGTTGATTCGCCTTTGGCAATATCGTAGATGAGTTCGTGTCCGAATTCGGTTCGGATGAGGTTATTGAACTCTTCCCGGGCAACGTTATCGGCCAGTCCGGTCACAGGTTTGCCGATGACCCGCTTGACCCATGCCTTGGGCCCGGTCTGCACCTGGCGCAGCGGCACGGTTGTGTGGACGACAATCATCCCGGGAAATGTTTTGTGCAGATGAGCAATGAGCTCACGGTACCGGGTAAACAGAGCACTGATATCGGTGTACTGGTCAACATCGAGATAACAGAACTTAAACAGTGCGATATCAGGGGGAGCTGCTGCATAGGTATCAAGCAGTCGGGAAAAGCTGTCCATTTTTCCGAACGGATCGGCATTGGTGCCGATAAACGCGTGGTTGACAGCCCCTTTCTGAAGCGCTTCGCCTTCACCGATTCTGTTGATGCCAACGGTGCTGCTGCCGGACTTCAGATTTCGCAGACCGTCAAGAATATTCATGCCAACGGACTGATGACCAAAGACAACTGTTTTCTGTAATAAAACTGAGACATCCTGTTCCGGTGTATGCATAGCGTTATCCACATTGTTCTGACATTGTCCCTCGGTTGCCAGGAGGGTAAAAACCAGGGCTCCCAACAGCTGCAACAACCACACTCTTTTCATAGTTTTCCTCTTTTCACAGGATATTGCCCGGTATCGGCTGGAACCGAAAATCGGTTAACAGCTGTTTCAGCCTCGATACCGTTTTATCCAGATTACGGTAATGACGGAACTTCGATTTCCAGCCGGCATTCTCGAGCCGGGGCTGCTCAGGATCCAGCTCCCACGGATGGAGGTAAAAAATAAAGGGCTGCTTTTCCCGCCTGTTGATCTTCCGCAGTGCCATCCTCGTGAACCAGTAAGGAAAGATCCGGAAGTAACCGCCGCCGGATACCGGGATATTCTGTCCGAAGGCAGGCATTGTGGAGAGCGGATACTCGACCAGATCGTGATCCGGCCACTTGAAACGAAACCGGGGCGCATCCGGAATACCGTACTGGTCGTGCACCACGGGGAAAATCGATGAATCCCAGGTAAAACCGAGATCCTGAAGGATGTCCAGTGCCCAGAGTGACCGTTTGGTTATGGAGTAGGTCGGGGCACGATAACCGGTGACCGGCCGGCCGGTGATGTTTTCAAGGATGTCCTTTGCCCTGGCCGTATCCGCACGAAACTCTTCGGGGGTAAGATCGTAGATCTTCCTGTGGCGGTAACTGTGACAGGCAAGTTCATGTCCCCGTGAGGCAATTTCACGGACCATGTCCGGATACTGCTCCGCGGTCCATCCGACCACAAAAAAGGTCCCCGTGACATTGTGTTCATCAAGCATGTCAAGAAGAAGGGCAACGTTACGTTCAACCCGTGAGGCATACCCGTCCCATGTGTCCGGAGACACGATCCGTTCAAACGCCGCGACCTGAAAGTAGTCCTCAACATCAACGGTAAAGTAGTTGATCAACTGCTGCTGTGACTCCAAGGCTTCTCCCCGGCTATTTTTTTGAATAGATAGCCCGCAGTTCGCTTTTCTGGATTTTGCCGGAGGTTGTTTTCGGCAGATCTGCGACAAAAATAACCTCATGGGGTACCTTATACTGTGCCAGAAATTTTTTACAATGAAACTTCAACTCTTTTTCACTGCACTGGCAACCCGGACGAAGGACAACACAGGCACAGATACGTTCATCAAGGATCTCATCCGGGATACCGATCACCGCCGCCTCGTGTACGGCAGCATGTTCTGCAAGCACGTCCTCTATCTCTTTCGGACCGATACGATGGGAACCGGACTTGATCAGATCACTTTTACGGCTGACGATGTAGAGAAAACCCTCCTCATCACAGGTAGCGAGATCTCCCGTCCATAATCCTTCCGGTCGCAACACCTCCCGGGTCTCCTCGGGACGGTTCCAGTAACCGGCCATGATATTTTCACCACGGGCCACAATTTCACCGACCTCTCCGGGCTTCACCGGCTGCCCGTCCTTGTCCAGCACCCGGAGCTCCACACCGGGGATGCCCTTGCCAATGGAGCCGGGTTTACGCTCAATTTCCTCAGGAGGAAGATAGGCGAGCCGGGCACAGGCTTCGGTCTGACCGTACATGATAAAAATTCTGCTTGCCGGAAAAATCGCCTTCAAACGTCTGGCCAGCTCCGGCGACATCGCTGCTCCGGCCTGGGTGAGATAACGGAGCTTCGGAAAGGAGAACGAAGCGATGGCCGACCGGTTCAGGAGAAGTGCATAGGTCGACGGAACACCTGAGAACCCGGTGACTTCGTGATCGACCATCTGCTGCAGGATGGTATTCGGATAGAGGAAGCTCTGGTTGACAACCAGCGAACCGCCCACCGCCACATGGGTCAGCAGGATCGAGTTGCCGTACGAATAAAAGAAGGGCAGGACCGCCATGACCCGGTCCGACGGCTGAAGATCAAGATACGAGACAATGGACGTTGTGTTTGCTCTCAGATTTGCATGACGGAGAACAACGCCTTTCGGTTTCCCGGTTGTGCCTGAGGTATAAATTATCTGGGCAAAATCACAGGAGGAGCGATACGGCCTGTGTTGTACGGGCAATGGCGGGCAGTTGCACAGGTCTGCGAAGCTCTGTATGTGCCAGGGTTGCCCGCTCTGCTTCTGTTCATCAGTCCCGGCCGACAGTATCAGCAGCCGGACAGAGGGCGACAGGGGAAGTGCGTCCTGAATATACCGGTTAAACTTCTCAGCAGCAATGAGCACCGAAGCCTGGCAGTCTTCAAGAACGTAGGCGAGCCCGGCAGCGGAAGTTTGTGTATTCAGCCCGACAACAACGCCGCCGGCCAGCTGGATCCCGAAATAGGAGGTGATGTAGCAGAAGGGATCATCCGTCAATAGAGCGCCGCGAAACCCCGGCTCCAGGCCGGATTCCAGCAGTCCCGCTGCAATACCGCAGGCCGCTGCGTTGATCTCGCCGTAGGTGAATTTCCTGTCGCCGTGGATGAGCAGCGTCTTTCCGGGATATTGTCCGGCGGCTGCATCAAGATAATCGGTGAGAAGCATATCTGTTTGTATCAGCTTGTTTTTCTGGCAATGAACCGGGATAACCGGTTCACTGAATCGAGGTTCTCAGGGATGAGCTCTTCGTCTGTCACCTTTATGGAAAATGTTTCTTCAAGCCACTCCACCAGCTCAAGAACGCCGGTGGAATCGATGATACCCTGCTCCAGAAAGGAAGTATCATTTTCCAGTGGTGTCTCCTCTGTATCAAAAAGAAAATTTGAGATTATAAAATCCCTGATTTTATCTGTATTCTCCTGCATTATAGCCTCACATCTGGATTATCTTTTTCGTCTTTCCTAGAGATTCGGGGCAATCCGTCAGCCGGTTTTCAACAAACTGTTCGTACAGGGACTGGGTGGACAGGATTCCCACCAGCGCCATGTTCTCCCGGAATCCCTGCCGTGATCCTGCCCGGCACTTCCCGACAAGGTTCGTCACCATGGCGGGCTTAAACAACCCGGTTGTATTCAGATACCCGGGCGAGAGGAGGTGCTCAACGTAGGGTGGAACAGCACCACCGAAAAAACTGGGGATATCCGGAGCCAGGTACGGCTGCTTCTTTCTCTGCACAGTGGCCGCGGGCAACAGACCTCGCATCGCCTTTTTCAGAAGATACTTCTCCTGCAGTCCCTTCATCTTCAACCGGCCGGGGACTCGAGCGGCAAATTCGACCACCCGGTGATCCAGAAACGGATAACGCCCTGCCACTGAATGGGCCATGGTCATGCGGTCCCCCTGGGAAGAAAGGAGGTAGTTGGGCAGCAGCAGCCTCGACTCCACGTACTGGGCACGGGTGAAAAAATCCTGACCGTGCATAGAGCTTGCCACAAACCCGCGCATCTTTTCAAGTGGTGAATAGTCGTCGGCCGTCAATGCATCGGATAGAAAACCGATGAGAAAACGACCGTTTTTCCATCGCGGCTGATGGGCGTAGAACAGATCAGATTCCGGATGGACAGTGGTGGCAAAGAACTGCTTCGCAAAGCTTGCCGAGCGGGTCGGTGAAAGCGCAAGGTACGGGTAGAGCCGTTTCAACAGCATGGCGCGGCATGCCGAGTCGGGCTGCACACTGATAAAGGCACGTACTTTTGCCTCCTTAAACAGATCATACCCGCCGAAAATTTCGTCCGCCCCCTCGCCGCTGAGAATGACCGGACAGCCGCGCTTTCTGGCCAGCCCGGACAGGAGAAACAGGGGTGCGGGTGCTGTCCGCAGAATCGGTGTTTCGGTATGAAAGATCACCCTGGGAAAACACCGGGCAATATCCGCATACCGGCACACGATCTGCTCGTGTTCTGTCTGGAGGTGTTTACTGACCCTGAGCTGTTTCTGACGTTCATCGTACACCGCGTCTTCGAAGGCAACGGCAAAGGTGGACAGCGGATGTGCTGAGCAGCGCCGGATCAGAGCGGTAACTACAGATGAATCCAGTCCGCCGCTCAGATACGCACCAATCGGGACGTGAGCCTGTAAACGGAGACGGACAGCGTCGGTGAGCAGGGTTTGCAGCTCCTCGGCCAGTTCTTCCTCCGAGACCGGATCGACCGGTTCTTCAGCATAGGTCAGGTGCCAGTAGGGCCGCTGCTGACTGATGCCCTGCCGGCTCACCTCCACAAAATGCCCGGGCTGCACCTGCTCCACACCGGTGAAGATGGTATCAGCCCCCACCGGGCTCCAGAATGTGAAGATGTCCTGAAGGACCTGCGAGTTGATCTGACAGGGCACGGAGCGATCCGCAGCAAAAACCGCCTTCATTTCGGATGCGAAATAGCAGCTCCCCCCGTGACAGCAATAGAAAAGCGGACAGATGCCCATACGGTCACGGGCCAGGAGAAGGACCTGTTTTCGGGTATCGTACAGGGCTATAGCATACTGACCGTTCAACTCCGACAGAAAGTTCACATCTTTCTCTTCATAGAGGTGGACCAGCACCTCCATATCGGAATCGCCGGCAAAACGATGCCCCTTCTGAACAAGCTGACTGCGGAGATCAGTGTGGTTGTAAATCTCACCGTCGGCAGCCACCCAGACGGTTTGATCTTCATTGCAGAGAGGCTGCAATCCGATCTCCGGTTCGGTGGTGCAGAGGTGTGCACGGCCAAGACCGGTCAGGTCATCCTGAAAGAAACCGAATCCATCCGGGCCCCGGTGCCGCAATGACCAGACCATCTGTTCAAGACTGCGCAAAGAGCCCTTCGGAGCAGCCTGGATATTGAAATAACCGGCTACCCCGCTCATAGCTGTCTGTTCAGATCAAACATTCCTGTCTGTGTGTGGAAGAGAGTGAAGAAGGCCGCTCTGCAGAGTCCGTCTTTCTTGAATCTACCATCGCCACAACTCGCTGGCCGCGGTCAGCGTCACCAGGAACCGGTGTTCATCATAATCATCACCGGGTTCTGAATGGTCAGCGTACCGATAAGAGGCAATAAGGGAGTAATGCTGCAGAAAGTTGTACTGAATGGCGACACCGGCATGGTAGATCTTTTCCGTATAATCGAAACGGTCATACTCCTCGGTCAGATCGACAACACGGGGCTGTTCGTGCTTGCTCCGTACGTAGCCGCCGGTCAGAGTTGTCCCCAGGTGGGGTGTAAAGCGGTGATCAAAGGTAAGTCCGGAACTCCACGTCTTTGTCAGCCCGACCTGACGGGTGTCAAAGTTGTCAAACTCATACTCCTGGGCGGTGTGCACAGCAAGAGTGCTCGTCTGCGAAACAGCCCACCGCAGTCCGGCGTAGGCATTATAACCGGTCTCGTCACCGCTGTTTTCAAAGCTCACAATAGAGGGGCCGCCGGACAGGGTCATACTCAGCCGTGAGCTGAAATCATGATCCCAGCCGAGTGTGAAGGCATGAATAGTCGAGTCCTCATGCGCGTCGTCCTCGTAGTCGGTTTTCGTATACGTGTACCGTCCGAAGTAGATATCATGGGGCCGCCACCGGTAATTGAGCCTGAGCATCGCATGGTACTCCTCCAGGTCCTCGTCGGTCACATCAACACTGTCGGCATCAACCACCTCATCATAGATCCCCTTGACATAGGAAAACTCCGATTCTCCATGCCAGTTGGTATCAAACCGGTACGAGAGACGGCCGATCGCTTCATGCCGGTCGTAGTCGGAATCTCTTCTGCCGGCATTATCATCATACCGGAGCACGCCGTAACGGTATCCAAGTCCGACAATGGAGTCCTGCGCATAGGTGTAGTCTGTACTCAGGCTCAGATCGTTACGCCAGTACCTTTGCCGGCCGTAGACATCGGAAAATTCACGTATGCCGTCGTCAATCGGACCGGCACCGATCGGGGGTGTTGGTGCCGACTCCTCTGTCGGCGGCATGATTGATGATCGTCTGCGGGTGTAGTCATCAACCGTATCCTCACCCTTGTAGTAGCTGTCCGTGACCTGGACCACCCAGTCACGGGTGATGTTCTTTTCAGCAAGCAGCCCGAGATCATGCCCGACAAAACTCGTATTGTCGATATCGTCGTACGTGAAGGAAGGGGCATAGGTGAACTCAAGCAGGTCGCTTGACCCCCGGGAGGACAGCCGTATTCTCGGACTGGCAAAGAGGTTCCGGGCATCCGAATCACTTGAATACCTCTGTTCACCATTTTTGTAGTTGCGCTCCTGGTAATCATAGCCGATCGTCAGCTCACCAATGGCTATGTTCTGCCGCGCCCAGGCTTCGTTCAGACAGACCACTCCTGTCATGGCCAAAACAAATGCCCCTATTCGCGTTATCATTCCCGTACCGCTCCTTGGTGACTAGTGAACAATGACGATATCACCAGACTGTAAGTAAATATTCTGCTCCAGTTTTTTCCCTTTTACCAGGTCGTCATAATCGAATTTCAGGGTTGTCTTTCCATCTTCACCCCTGCTGGTCTTGACATCATCGCCAGCTCTGACCACGGTGATGCTGTGTTTTGCCCATTCGGTAAATCCGCCGCTGCGGGCGATCGCCTGCACCACGGTTACCGGATAGTCGAGGTTAAACACGCCGGGGGTTCTGATTTCGCCCATAACGGTGTACCGGCGGCTGTTACTCTGCATGAGGGTTACCGTAACCATGGGGTTGGAATACACTGTTGCGTAGAGTTTGGTCAGATAATCAGTTGCCTGGGTCATGGTCATTCCCAGGACGTTCACATCGCCGATATGCAGCAACGAGACCCGGCCGTCTGTCCGCACCACTGCACCGCCGGCAATATTGCCGCCTCCCTGACGGCCCATCTGCTCCCCCCCCTGCAGTCCTTCCATTTCTAATCCTACACCACCGGTGGATGCCGTGGCCGCCATATTCCCTTCACCGTAAATGGTCACCGAAAGAACGTCACCATGACCGATAACATACTCCTGATCCTCTCCAGGAAACACCCTGGTGCCGACTATGTCGCTCCGCAACTGTTTCTTCATTGCTTCAGTGGCACCGGCATCGGATGAATCTCCGGCAGCAGATACTCCCTGTACGGCTCCGGCTATCGCAAACATGACAACCAGAATCCACATGCCAAGCGAATACTTGTTCTTAAACATTCCTCCCCTCCATCGATATTGTCTGAGCATACGGTACATTAAATCATCATCATCAGACAATTTAGCACAATCAAGAAAAAAAACGAACTTTTTCTAGAAAGAATGGCGTATTCTTGGTTATAGTTAACAACATGTAATTACATTTTATTTTTTGAGCCTGTCAAGGAACACACCATGCAACTCTTTTCCCGGTCCGTCATTCTCTATACCTGCTCCACTCTTCTGTTCTTCTCCGTCCTCTTCGGATGCTCTTCTGATCCTGCTCAGAAGAAGATCACGCACTTTAAAAAAGCCATGGTGTATCTGGATGACAAGAAGGAAAAAGAGGCGATTATCGAGCTGCGCAACGCCATCCAGATTGATCCGAAGTACGCTGAAGCCCGCTACCGGCTCGGCCTCCTCTACCTTAACAGCGGCGAGCCGAATCTGGCCTTTGAGGAACTGCAGCAGGCGGCCGGTCTTGATCCGACCAACTTCGATGCCAAGATAAAAACCGCCGAACTGTACCTGCTGGCCGGCCAGAATGAGGCGTCCAGGAAATTGCTCAACGAAACACTTGCAGCGAACGCCGAGAATAAAGACGCCCTCGCCCTGCTGGCCAATGTGGAGCTGTTTGAGAAAAACAACGAGGCCGCGCTTGCCGGCATTGACAAGGCTCTGGCAATGGCACCAGAAGAAGACCGGTTATGGGGCATAAAAGGCCGTGTTTTG
>JAAYDD010000290.1 GCA_012729435.1 Desulfobulbus sp. | reverse complement strand
GGGATGGATGGCATGGAATTTCTGCGCCGGGCCAATGATGCGGGCATAACCGCCACCATTATCATGATGTCGGCCTTTGGTTCCATGGATACGGCACTGGCTGCCATACGGCTTGGCGCCTATGACTATATCTCCAAACCGTTTAAGGCCGACGAAATAGAGCTGACCCTGCGCAAGGCTGAAGAGCGGGAAAAACTGCGGCAGGATAATAAAGCTTTGCGTCAGGAACTTGCCTCCCTTGCCGGAGATTGCAGTTTTGGCAGGATGGTTGGCCGCAGCAAACCCATGCAGGAAATTTTTACCCTGGCAACCAAGGTGGCCCCGCACACCACTACAGTACTGGTCACCGGAGAGAGCGGTACCGGCAAAGAGCTGATTGCCCAGGGGATTCATGATCTGAGCGGCAGAAAGGGCCGGTTTGTACCGGTCAACTGCGGCGGATTGCCGGAAAACCTCATTGAAAGCGAGCTGTTCGGATATAAGAAGGGGGCCTTTACCGGTGCAGATCGTGATAAACAGGGCCTTTTTCTCGCTGCGAGTAACGGCACCCTCTTTCTGGATGAGATCGGTGAGCTGCCCATTGCCCTGCAGGTAAAGCTTTTGCGGGTATTGCAGGAAGAGGAGGTCCGTCCTATCGGTGCGGCCATGCCGCAGAAGATCGATGTGCGTATCATTGCCGCCACCGCCAGAGACCTGATCAGGGAGGTTGAAAAGGGGAGTTTTCGTCAGGATCTGTACTACCGGTTAAATGTTGTTCATATCCATGTGCCGCCCCTGCGCGAACGAGTGGGCGACATTCCCATGCTGAGCGAATTTTTTCTGAAGCGCTATACCCATCGACTCAACTCGCCGGTACAGTCCATTGCACCTTCGGCTTTGTCCTTACTGGTGCAGTACGATTGGCCGGGCAATGTGCGCGAGCTCGAAAATGCCATTGAACGGGCGGTGGTGCTGGCCGACAAGAACGTGGTGCTGCCCGAAAATCTCCCTGCCATGTTCGGCGCACGTCGGCAGGACCGCCGTCTGGATGATGTATTGGGTACCTTTTCCATCAAACAGGCTCAGAAGATCATGGAACGCTCGTTGATTCAACGGGCCCTGGATGCCACCGGAGGGAACAAGTCGAGAGCAGCGGAACTTCTGGAGATCAGCTATCCGTCGTTGTTGAGTAAAATAAAAGAGTTTGCTGATGGCGATCTGCCATGAAATATTTGACAAATATTTTTACAGTTGCCGTATAATTATAAAAATATTTAATATTTTTCAGTCGGGCACTGACCTGAAGTGGAGTATCCACAGGAATACTGTGATTCAACAGACACCGGAATATCGGTATGTTCCATGAATCGGAAAGAAAAAGACAAAGTTGGCCTGGTTTTTGATGAGCAACAGGCGGAGGATGTCTTATGAATGAACTGTACAGACAAGTTACACAGAGAGCAGACAGGTCTTCATCGTGTGAGCAGGGCTTCAGCCTGCTCGAAGTCATGATTGCCATGGTGATTCTGACGGTGGGTATTCTGTCGATTGTCGGCATTCAGTACCATGTGGTCAACGGGAACACCCGGGGCAATGTGATGACCGAACAGATCAACCTGGCCCAGCGCGTGCTGGAACGGTACAAGAATACCGTCCACGTTGATAAGCTGGGGAATGAAGACATGGTCGGGGTTGATGAAACCGGGGCTCCCGGCGGGCCGTACACTGTGCGGGTCCGAGTGGAGAACATGCCGGGAGTTAAGGAAACAGATGCCCAGAAGATAACACTGACTGTGACCAAAAGCGGCGGGATAGGCACACGTCCCGCAGGTAGTGAACTGAGAGTGGTCACACTGACCCGGGGGCACGGTATATGAAAGGTATGACATTATCCCGTTCGACCGCAGGTTTTACACTGATTGAGGTGCTTGTTTCCCTGGCCATTGTTGGTATTTTAGTGGCTTCTCTAGCCGGTGTGTTCGAACGCTCGAGTAAACTCTACACCACGCAGAATGCAGCCGCCGCACTGCAGCAGGAGGTACGTGCCGCTTTGGATGCCATTGCCTCTGAAGTGCGCATGGCTGCCTATGATCCCAGAAAAACAAAAGATTTCGT
>JAAYDD010000289.1 GCA_012729435.1 Desulfobulbus sp. | reverse complement strand
TTCGTTATTAAAAAAGCCTCGGCAACAGAGTTTGCTTTTCTCACCGATCTGGATGAAGACGGGGTGGTCGGCCGTCCGGGCGACAGCAACCCTTACACCGCCACCGGTGAATGTGAGGCTCGTTCGATCCGTTTTTCCCTGAACTCCCAGTCTGTGCAGTTCAGATGCGGTGATGGCACACCCTATGTCAAGGACAGTGAACCCCTGATCGGCAATACGGATCATCTTAAGGTGACTGCCCTGGATTTCAGCTATCGCGATAAGGACAACAACTCCACTTCCCAGCGTAAGGAGATCCGCAGCGTGGTCATCACCATCCGGGCCCAGGCGCCTGCCGGACGGGCCGGGATGATCGAACGCACGTACTCGACCATTGTCGATATCCGTAACACCGGTCCCAATGCCTGAGTCAGTGAGATAACAATGAACAGAACACAGCATGTTATTACTCGATCCCAACATATAATCCGCAACGAACAGGGGTACGTCCTGGTGATGTCCCTGCTTATGCTGGTGGTGCTGTCGATCATGGGCACTGCCGCAATGACCGTTCGCAACACCGAGGTGGCCATTGCCACCAACTCCGAAATCATCCAGCATAACTTCTATGCTCTTGAAGCGGTCACCCTGGAAGGCAGCACCCGGTTTGAACGTACTGATATGGAAAATTTTCTTTCCGATCTTTTCAGTGGTGAACCGGTGGTGTGGTCCACATTCCCTTGGCTTAAAGCGAATGATCCGGATTTTCCGCCCGTTATTGATTTAAGCCGGGCCAGTGAGTGGTCCTCGGTCAGTGCCGAACAGACGCATATGAACGAGCTCAAACCTCCGGGCTTTAATGCAGCGGCCGATGACCGTATCCAGTATGCGGCACTGCAGGGTAACCTCCACTCAGACAGTAATGACTACGAGCTCTGTGCCGGTTCCGACCTCTCTGATCCGAACAAGCGCGAGGCCTGTTTCAGTGTATACGGCAGGTATGATATACAGTCCGGCGCCGGCAAGGGATTCAGCGGCCGCCGGATGATGATGGTTGGTTACAAGAAAACGGTGTACCTCAACAATCCATAACAGCTGTGCGAATGCCGATTTCAGAGGATTTTTCAATGAACTTATCATGTAACGGAATACAAATCATGAAGAACGCGCTGCGTACCCTGCTGTTGATCACTGCTCTCCTGTTCGGTCTGACCGGGCAGGCCTTGGCCCATACCTATACACTCAGCGCCAATGAACCGACGGTGGAGGAGGGCGGTACTCTGACCTTTACGGTGAGCGTACAGGATGCTGGAAATCCGAGCTTGGGTGTCAGAGAAGGTGATAGTGTTGCGGTCAGCTATACGGTCAGTGGCGGAACTGCCACCAGTGGTGTTGATTTTATCTCGGTATCCGGTGGTACCCTGACCTTCAACAGTACGTCGCCTGGCCCGCACTCGTTCACTGTAGACACCATTGACGATGATCTTGTGGAGGAGAACGAAACTGTTCAGGTAGAGTACACATTCGCAACCTCAAACGATGGTGGTTTTCCGGACAATACAAGTTGTACTGCCGATTGGGGTACCTCTTCCACCGTGTTCGGTGCCATCACTGATAACGACAGGTATCGAGTGACGTCGTTTACCGCATCTCCCCGGCCGGTTGTTGAAGGCAACGATGTGACTCTGACAGTCACACTGAATCAGCCTGTTCTTGCCGGTCATACTGTAAACTTCACCACCGGTACTGCCCCCGGATCGGCAGGAAGTGCTGATTATGGCAGCCCTTCAGTTTCTACTCTTCAGTTTAGCGCAGGTGATCAGACAAAAACCTTTACTATCCCCATTATCCGTGATCACCTGGTAGAGAACGATGAAACGTTTCAGGCAACCCTGACACCAACGAGCAGCAACGTTGACAGTGGTGCATCGACCCTGAGTGCATCGGTTACCATCAGCAGCCCGGATGTTGAGTATACCATCACCTTTGATACTCCCTCACTTGTCGAACCGACAGGTGGTACGGCCGAGATGATCTTTGTCCCGACAATCACGCCGACTCCACTGGCAGCGGATATCGACGAAACCATCAACTGGACAACGAGTGACGGTACTGCTGCAGCTGGAAGCGATTACGTGGCAAACAGCGGTACCTTAACCCTTACCGCCGCCGGAGTGAGCGGTACTGTGTCGGTGACCATCAATCCTGATTCAGAGGTTGAAGGTGATGAGACCTTCACCATTGTTCCGGCAGCAGGTGGTACTCTGCCGATGGCGCTTGTTCAGTTTGCCGGGAATACCG
>JAAYDD010000288.1 GCA_012729435.1 Desulfobulbus sp. | reverse complement strand
TCTTTTAACTTTTCACCACAAGAATGACAAGCAAAAGTCTTAGTTTGCGTTGTTTTGTCTCTTTTCAGCCTCCTTTTTATGCCGGGAGATTTTCGGTACGATTTCTTTTTTCCGATTTTTCGATTGCATCTGCCGATGAAATGATTATCGAACTGTTCTCGATTGTGTTTAAATGAAAAATTTTATTAACAAGCTGTTTTGCCGTACATGTTATGTCCTGTGCTGATGACATCTTCTGTCGGATCGTCCTGTCCTCAATGCTGAAACGTATTTGTATAATCTGAGTTGCGTATCAGGCTGTCGCCTGTTGGCGACGGTAAAAAAAGCACCTTTTTTTTTATGAACATGCTACAACTTCTCGCGTCCGACAGATGGATAAATGTTGTGGCCACATTCCCGAAACCTTTTTCGAGGGGTATCCGGAGGATGTATTTACAGGCTTAGTACATGAAACGTAACCTTTTTATCGTTTATGCTGAGATTTCTAAAGTACTGTTGCATACTTTTTCTTTTTCTCCTGACTCTGCTTGTCGCCCTTGGGGCGGGCAGCTTCTATTATTTTATCGTCCTCGTACCGGCACCGGAGACTGAAGAGACAGCAATTAATGAAATTTTAGGCAGAGAGAGCCCTGTTTTTTATCGTGACGGGCAGACAAAACTCGGGGTGATTTTCGAAGGTATTCATCGTCAGTACGTATCGTATGAAGCTATCCCGAAAGCATTTGTCAATGCCCTCTTAGCTGCTGAGGACAAGCAGTTCTTTCACCATATCGGTCTGGATATATCAGGTATAATCCGGGCATCGATAGTCAATCTGAAGGCCGGACGTGTCGTACAGGGCGGAAGCACCATCACCCAGCAGACTGCGAAGAATTTATTTAAACGGGAGTCGCGGAGCATAAGAGCCAAGCTCAAAGAACTGGTGTATGCCTTGCGGTTGGAGCGTAAGTACAGCAAGGAGAAAATCTTTGAATTTTACGCCAATCAATTTTTTGTCAGCGGGAACGGTCACGGACTCGGTGTTGCTGCCCGATACTTTTTTGATAAAGAACCGGAAGAACTCACTGTGCTGGAATGTGCGTTTATTGCCGGCAGTGTCAAACGGCCCAACTACTACAATCCCTTTTTGAAAAAAAATTTGGCCAATGCTGAAGAGGTCCGTCAGCGCATCAACGAGCGTGTCCGTTATGTTCTCGGCCAGATGCGGAAAGAGGGCATGATCAGCGAGGCTGAGTACGCCTCCCTGCAGGCTGATGAGCTTGTCTTCAAGCAGGGGAAGATGGGATTTTCTCAGAGTACGGCGATGGATCTTGTGAGAGAAGGTGTGGAGACACCCTTTATCGCCGATGCTCTTGAGGAAAATGGTATTTCAAATATTTCCACATCCGGTGCCCGCATTATCACCTCTTTGGATCCGGAAATTCAAAACAGTACCATGCTTGCTTTACGAAAGCACCTTTCCCAGCTTGATGTGCGCTTACGAGGGTATAAGCAGGCAAAGGTGCAGAGCGAGTACAACGACATGGACTACCGGGGTGATGAGGAGATCAGCCCGGGGAATTTCCTTTTCGGTCTGATTGCTGCGGTTCAGGATACCCGGGATAAAGGACCGGAAATTCTGGTGCATTTTGATGACGGTCGTTTTGAGGGGTTGATTGATGCAAACGGATTGACCCGGCTGGCCAATGCCTATGCCATGCATACACGAGGTGCCGGGGCGGCTACAATGGCTGATCGCAAAGCGCTTGTGCGGCAGATGAAGGTCGGTGACAAGGTGTATACAAGTGTCCGTGCTCCCAGGGAGACAGGTGGTTTCTTGCTTGATCTCGAGCGGTATCCAAAGGTTGAGGGAGCGGCTTTTGTTGTTCAGGAAGGGGCGATCCGTGCCATGAGCGGCGGTATGTCAAACCTCAATTTCAACCGTGCAACAACCGCCAAGCGGCTGATGGGGTCGACGTTTAAACCCTTTCTGTTAACAGCGGCTCTTCAACTGGGCTGGAGTCCTGTTGACATGATCAGCAACAGCAGGCAAACTTTTGTCTTCTCCAACCGACCCTATTCGCCCCAGCCGGATCACAACAGTCCGTTCAGCTCTGTGTCGCTCAGCTGGGCCGGTGTCACCTCGGAAAATGTCGCTGTTATCTGGCTCCTCTATCATTTAACGGATCATCTTACGTTGCCGATGATCCGGGAACTGGCGGCCAAAGTGGATATGGCTCCTCGCGTGATCAACGGCAAGACTGAAGATATGCAGCGTTACCGGGAGCGGATGCGAGATTCTTTTGGAATCATCATTTCACGTCAGCACCTGGATTATGCCGCCTATGCCGCTGCTGTTCGAACCTTGCAGCCGGACTTTATTTTTGACGGCCGTGAAGATGAGTACAGTCAGCTGCAACGGATGCGATTCGATGACTTTCATGCCGCCCGTTCACTGATTCCTGCTCTGCAGGCTTTTCGTACCGATCTGGCCTTTTCCGGCCACCGCATTCATCCGGATCTTGTTTTTGAAGATCCGGAGTCCGCCATGGTGATGAGTGGAGGTCGGATGGCGCGTAATGGTGCCGGCCGGTTTGTATTCACTCTGCGCCAGAATCTGCCGGACCACTGGATACCAGTGAGTCTCTCTGAACTTATTGACCATCTGACTCGTCTTGATGCCGCACACCTTGATACATTCTGGCAGAACCATGTCCTGCTGGACGGTACGGTCACGGCAGCCACTGTGCAGCAGGTTGAGCAACAGCTGCACGTTGAACGGGGGAAGTTGGGGCCTGATAAGCTCTACTCATTGGATGTACTGGCTGAAGTACGTGATTTCAGGGTGATGCTTGGATTACAGTATCTGGTGCAGTTTGCCAAGGAGTGTGGAGTCAACAGCAGATTCGAACCTGTCTTGTCGTCTCCGCTCGGATCGAATGTGGTGTCCCTTTCGGAACTCACCCGTATGTACGAAACTCTGATCACAGGTTTTCGTTATGATTCAGCGGATGCCTCCACACTCATCCTTGCCGAACTTGACGGCAAGGTGGATCCGGACAGTGCTGCCATCATTGAGCGGATTGAAACACCGGAAGGACAGGTGGTCTATTCGCGACAGCCGCATAAGGTGAGGGTTGTGGATGCAAAGAGCGCGGCCGCCACAGCCAATATCCTCCAGAACGTTATTCCGTACGGCACGGGGAGATATGCCCTTAAGCATGTAAAACTGCACAGTGAAAATGCTGAGCGTAAAAGGCTGCTGGAGAGATCGGTTCAATCGTATCCGCTGCTCGGGAAAACAGGAACCGCCAACGAGTATCGGAATTCTGCCTTTGTCGGCTATGTGCCCATTTTGAATGCAGATCAGTCCGGTCTGACACTTGATGGCGGATACACTGTCGGAGTGTATGCCGGGTACGATCATAACGCCCCCATGGTGAGCGGGAGATTTCGGGTCTCGGGAGCTGTGGGTGCTCTGCCGGCGTGGAGTGCTATTGCCCAGAGTCTGTTGGACACAGAACAGATCGCTGACCGGATTGATATCGCCGATCTGGCTTTCAACGGTCTGACCTTGCAGTACCCGGATGTGCAGCAGGTTTTTCTGCCGGTCCTTCCGCAACAGGGAGGGGCGGTCCGGGGCACAGCCGGGCTTAAACAGACGATTGCACCAAAATATCCGGCCAGCCTCTGTTTTGGTGATGTTGATGCGAACGGCCGTTTTCAGCCCAAGCGTTTGTTCATGCCGTACTGGAAAAATCAGTAAAACGACAGAAAGCTGTCCGGTCACCGTCTGTCTGGCATCATCCTGATGTGCGGTTTTTTGTTGCTTGAAGAGAAAGCGATTGTCCGGCCATGGCTTATCTGCTATCCTGCCGGGCGTGATCGCTCTATTGTTTGGCGAGTGTCTGCTTCAGATTTTCTGAAGAAACGGTTTGCGAGCAATCGTCCATATCCCCGGTGGGAGCCGGTGCTCCATGAAAGGCGAAGAACATAAGTCCGGCAGGGATTGTGAAATTCTGCATTCTTCCATTTTTTATTTACTTTGACCAGACTATTATGAATCATTCAGTTTGTTTCGTATCCTTGCGGTCGTTGGCTGTTCTCAGTGTATGCGCACTTCTTGTCGCCGGCTGTGCAATGGATGGAGGAGTTGTAGATCCATACGATGCACGGGCACGCCGGGAAGCTGCCGGACAGCGGACAGATCAGATGCAGGCCGGTGCAGCTCAGAGGGATGTGCTCATACCGGTGATGAGCTCGATCAACAGTCGTATCAGAGCCTGCGAAAAGAAAATCGAAGAGTGGAAGGAGGTTGAACGAAAGACAGCCACCATGTCATTGCCGCAGGAGAAACTGAACCGGATTGATGAGTGTCGTTCACACTTACAGCATATTCTCCTTGAGTACACCTCATTACAGAAACAACTGCAGGATGAGCCTCAGATTGAGGCTGCTCAAGTGTTTGCCGGCACATCTCTGCTCCGGCTTAATCAACAGGATATCGAATATCTTGAAAGTGGTTGTGTTAAATTCCTGACAGAGTTGAAGGCAGGCAGCCAGCCGACACCGGTCATGCAGGCTGATCCTCAGATCAAGGCTGCGTATGAAAACCGTGATTATGATCAGGTCATCAACCTTTACTCCCGTGCTGTTGCGACTTCGGGTCAGATGATGGCAGCGGAGACAACGTACCAGTACGGTCAGGCCCTCATTAAAAATTACCAGGAGGTGGAGGCAAGGCGGGTCCTGGCAGACCTGTTACCGAAGGTCCGGTCACAAAAAGGACAGGATGAACTGCAGTTGCACCTGTTGCAAAAAGTTGCGGACCTGAACTTCAGCTTAGAATCTTTTGAAGACGCCCGCAGACAGTACGAAGAGCTCATTCAGCTTTCCATTGAAAAAGGTGCAAGCCGTGATGAGTGGGCTGGACTGCAACTTGCCGCGCTGCAGTCAGCTGCTTTTGCGACACCGGAATTTAAAGAGTACACGGTTCTGCTCAGGAAATACCTCGCTTTTGTAC
>JAAYDD010000287.1 GCA_012729435.1 Desulfobulbus sp. | reverse complement strand
GATCAATTCGTGCCATCAGTTTCATAGTGCATTCATTTAAACTGACAAGAAAGTAAACTTCTGAACCGGAAGATATGACAAAGAAGCCACGAAAGATTCAATACGTCTGACTCTTAAACAGTGTAGCGCATCAGCACAGGGGAAGACAAAAGAATTTGCGGCCTGAACATGGGAAACAAAACACACCGGCTGCCTGCCAAAAACTGCTCTGTCTCCAAGTCATCTCTCTTTACGCCGGGGCATGGCGGGCGGCAACCTGTAAACGTGCATCCAGGGCATATATTTGACCTGAAACAGTCAGGCGCATAGGATTGATATCTATTTCACGGATCTCCTGGTGGTTGACGAGCATGTGGGACAGGGCTAGAATACTTTGCGCAAAAGGGATCGGATCAAGTGGTTTCTGACCTCGTATGCCGGCAAATATCTTCGCAACCTTAAGCCCGTCTATCTTTCTTATGATCTCCTCCAAAGATGCGGGACACAGTACCCTCTCAACATCCTGGTACAGCTCAACCAGAATACCGCCGTCACCAAACATTGCGATGGGACCGAAACAAGGATCCTGCAACCCGCCGAGAAACAGGTCATGCCCGGCCGGAGCCATTGCTGCCACCCGGACTCCTTCAAATTGCGCGCCAGGACGATACAACCGTAAGTTCTCACGAATTGTGACAAAACCCCTGGCAACCCCATCTTCATCCTCCACATTGAGAAGGACGCCTTTGACCTCGGTTTTATGCAGGATCTGAGGTGATACTACTTTAAGTACAACCGGAAAACCGAGACGGACGGCACTGCGAACAGCTTCATCCGCAGTTTTCGCAACAGTCGCCGGCAGGACAGGAATACCGTAGCAGGCAAGAAGCTGCAGTGCATCTTCTCCGACAGGACCACAGTGCTGTTGCAACCAGATGCTCGCCGGTTCAGGCTGCTGCCCCCAGGGCGCTGGATCCGGAACAGAGACTCCGGCAGCCTTGTGACCGTAAAACCGCATCTGTCGATAAAGGGCAGAAACTGCCTCTTCAGGGCCGTTAAATACCGGGACAGGGGCCTGATTTTTGGTCGCACTCAGCCGGGCATCATCTCCATAGAGTGCCAAAGCCAACGGTTTTCCCGATGAGCGGACAGCACCCGCAATCCCCAGAGTCAGGTCCGTACTGAACATTGCGGTAAACACGTCAGAACCACCCGGCGGCATATTCGGCTGCTGACTGGCAAAAACTGCACCATCGACCTCATTGCTGGCAAGAACATGGCTGAAAATCGACGCATATCTGTCCACCTGATAGAGGTCTCCCATATCCAGCGGGTTGTTGAGATGAATGATACCCGCATTGGAGATACCCGCCAGTTCTTCATAAAAATCGGCGCCCGGGTCAGCAAAACTGAAGCCATGCTCTTCGCAAAGATCAGCCATCGCCACCCCAAGGCCGCCGGCCGGAGTCATGACCATGATCCGTCTGCCCCGCATCGGCGGCAGATCAAAGGCTTTGGCCGTGGAAATAAAATCATGGAGATGGCGGATACGGATAATCCCTGCCCGCTCAAATGCGGCATCCAAGACAGCATCATCATTACGCAATGAGGCGGTATGGCTCATGGCGGCGCGGCTGCCGGCCTGTGTCACATTGGCCTTGTATACAATCACCGGTTTATCAATCCGCTCGGCCAGTTCAACAAGACGCCGCCCCCTGTTCACGCTCTCCAGGTAGAGGCCTATGACGGTCGTTGCAGGATCAGAACCGAGGTATTCAAGAAAATCGCACTCATCCAGATTCAGCTTGTTCCCGATACTGCTGAATTTCGCCATACCCACCTGTTCGTTGTTCAGGAGGTTCCAAAGAAAAATTCCAAGTCCGCCGCTTTGGGTGACCAGTGAAAACCCGCCTTGCCGCACCGGGTAGGATGGAACAAAAGGGAGGCAGAGTCCGCTGGCGGTGTCGGCCAGGGCCAGACTGTTGGGCCCGACAAAGCGTAAATTATAGTCTTGAGCGATCTGTATTATCTGACGGGCATGAGCTTTGCCCTCTTCGTCCGACTCATTAAAGCCGCCCGTCTGAATGGCCAGCCGTCTGATCCCCGCCCGACCGCAGTCTTCCATTGCTTCAGGTACATACTTCGCAGGGACAAGAAGGACCGCCAGATCAGGGATCACCGGCAGCTCCACTGCACTCCGCACAATCTGAACCCCATCTACACTTCGTTCCCGGGTCGTGGGGTTGATGCCGAAGATCTGACCGCGATATCCCCACCGCAGACAGTTTGCAACAATTATGCGGGCAACGTTCTGTTCCTTTGACGAGATTCCGTAGACAACCAGAGATGCCGGAGCAAAAAAGAGATCCATAGATGCAGAATCACAAGATGAAGGAGAGACACAGGCTCATCGGGGAAGAGAGTTATTTCTTTTCCTTCCCGGGCCTGTGCGCTGCTGCAACTTCCAACTGTCTGAAAAAACAGGTAAACAGCGGGCAGAAGCCTGAAAGACCTACAATGGGGCTTCCTTCAAAAAATCCGCCTCCCCCGAAGATAACTGATTCCCAGGCTACAGACAAACCAAAGACAGGCAAGCAGGATGATAGTGGCCCCTGTGGCGGTCTGTGCCCAATCCTGTGCAGAGATGAGAAGCCCTGCAACCGCTGAACTCAGACTGATAAGCTGGGACCACCAGAACATGGATCCGGCTGACCGGGCAAGGTTGCGCGCTGCGGCTGCCGGAACAATGAGAAGAGCAGTAACCAGTAAAACACCGACCGCCTGAACGGCAAACATGACGATCAATGCCAGCAGGCCGGTAAAAAGGTACTGGAGGGCCGCCACACGAATGCGATGGGCCTGAGCAAGAGTAGGATTAAGACCGATGTAGAGCAGGTGATTATAGCAGAGTACCTGAAAGCATATCACGATGACGAACAGTCCGAAGAGGGCACAGATCTGCGGATCATTGATGGTCAGGATATCTCCGTATAAAAATCTCTGCAGATCCCGAGCCAGGGAACTGTTGCGACTGACTATGGCCAAACCAAAGGCCACCACTGCTGAAAAAAATACTCCGATGACCGTATCCGAGGACAAGGCGGAATGCCGTTGCATGAACATGATACCCAACCCGACGATCAGGCCGAATACAGGCATTGTCCAATCTGGATTCAGTGACAGAAGAAGCCCCAGGGCAACACCGGCAAAAGCCGAGTGACTGATGGCATCGGCAAAAAAGGACATGCGAAAATTAACCACAAGAATGCCCATGACCGCTGTCATCGGAGTCAACAGCAACAGACCCAGCAGAGCCTGTTGCATAAACCGCGCCTGCATAACCTCACAGGGAAGGAGCAGTCCGATCACCCCGTACAGGGCAGATAAATCAGGCATCAACATGCTCCTGGCAGCAGGGGGCTGAACATTGCGCCCGGTTATCAGGCATGGAACGGGAATTGACCAATCCCATATGCATACCGAAAATAGCGGTAAGATTTTCGTTGGTCAGGGTGAGCCGTGGCGGACCTTCAGCCGCAACCTTGCGATTAAGGCAGATCACATGCGTTGCATGATGGGTAACGGTGGCCAGATCATGACTCACCATCAGGAGAGTGAATCCTTTCTGCCTGCGCAGATCATCAAGCACTTCACAAAAGACCAGCTCTCCCTGAAAATCAACTCCGGCTGAGGGTTCGTCAAGAACGAGCAGATCAGGTTCCTGCTGGAGTGCCAGAGCCAGAAGCACTCGTTGCAGCTCACCTCCGGAAAGGGCGCCGATTTGACGGTCCAGCACATGTTCAGCCTTTACCTGAGCCAGTCCTTTCCGGGCCTGTTGCCGCAAAACTTCCGCAACACCGAACCAGAGCGGATGCTTTTGAAACCCCATGGACAGAAATTCGCTGACTGTGAGCGGCATTCCCCGATCAAAATGCAACCGCTGAGGAACATAACCAATTCGTGGCGCACGTCCGTTGCATTTTACAAGAATGTTTCCCTGATAATCAATCTCTCCGAGCAGTGCGAGAAGCAGGGTGGTTTTGCCGGAGCCGTTTGGTCCGATGATCGCCGTACAGCTCCCTTTCGGAACCGTGGCAGTGACCTGGTCCAAAATCAGAATACCGCCACGTTCGACTGTAACCCCATCAAACCGGACCGCTGCCTTGACAGGAGGAGAAGTCGAGAGATTGTCAGTTGCTGCCAAGAGTCTGCTCCAAAGTAAGATAATTCTGATGCATCACCTGTTCATAATAGTCCAGCGGTGCCTGTTGCGGACCACTCGCCACCGGGTCCAGCCGGGCAACGGGAATCCCAGCCTCTCTGGCAATGGCTGTCCCGACCGCCTCCGGATACTGGGGCTCGGTGAAGACGACACCGGCATGTCGTTTTTTTATCTCCTGTGTGATACGGAGTATCTCGGCTGCAGACGGCTGCCGGCCGGCATGGGCCTGGACAACCGCCACTACCCGCAGCCCCATGTCCCTGGCAAGATAATCAAAAACCCCGTGCTGAGTGACAATCCGGTTGTTCTTCAACCGTTTCCCCAGAGCAACAAAGGCCTGGCCCAGCTCGTTGAGCTGCCGGCTGTACTGTTTAGCATTTACAGCATACCGGCCTGCATTGGAAGGATCAAGACCGGCCATGGCCTGGCCGATGTTATGGACCAGAAGGGCGGCCATGTGCGGGCTGGCAAAAAGATGCGGATTAAAGGTGCTACTGTGATCATGCCCCGTGTACCGCTGTTCTTTATTCTGAGAAGGCTGCTCACGTTCCCCGGAATCATGAGGCTTCGCATCTTCATAGGCAATCAACCCCTTGATGCCGGCAGAACTGTCAATCACCTTCAACCCGGCGCCAGCCTTTTTTATGGCACCGTGAAGGAAGTCCTCCATGCCGAGGCCATTCATGATCAACACATCGGCTCGTTCCAATTTGCGCATATCCCCGGGAGTCAAGAAGTAATCATGCGGGCAGCCGGTCTGTGCCGGAATCATCAATTCGACCGTAACACCGGTGACATCTCTCGTGATGTTCTGCGTGAACTGGTACAGGGGGAACGTTGTTGTCAGGACAGTGAGTTGCTTTTGCGG
>JAAYDD010000023.1 GCA_012729435.1 Desulfobulbus sp. | reverse complement strand
CAGGGAAATACATTTCAGCTCCTGCAGCACTTCATCGAGCAGGATCATCGGGTTCTGCCGGTTGATCTGAGCACCGGTCAGGTGGATGCAGAGGCCGATATCCTTGTCATTGTCGCCCCGGAACAGCTGGAAACAAAACAGCTCTTTGCCGTTGACCAGTTTCTGATGCAGGGCGGCACTGTGATACTGGCAACCTCTCCCTTTGATATCAGTCTTCAGGGACGGATCAGCGCAGTTGATAAGAAGAGCGGTCTCACTGACTGGCTGGCCGGTTACGGTCTCACCATGGCCCCGACGCTGGTGCTTGATGCTCAAAACGCTGCTTTTCCCGTCCCGGTTGAGAGGCAGGCCGGTGCGTACAGCATCCGTGAAACTCACCTCTTCAATTATCCCTACTTCATCGATATCCGTAACGACGGCATGAACCGGTCGAGCGGACTGCTGACCGGCATTGACCAGTTGTCCATGACCTGGGCCTCGCCGATCACAGTGGATGCTGAAAAGAATACAGACCGGCAGGTGATCCGGTTGCTGGAAAGCTCCGAAGAGACATGGCTTTCCGACTCACTGGATATTCAACCGGATTTTGAGCGTTTTGGTCAGACAGGTTTTGCCCGGGGAGAAACCGTTGGCCGGCAGTTACTCGCCGTGCTTCTGGAGGGGGGCTTTACTTCGTGGTTTGCTGGAAAACCGTCTCCTCTTCTGGAAGAGGCACGGCAGCAGCAGGCAGAAAAAGAGAAGACCGCTTTAAAAGAGAATGGAACCGGCGTGAACAACGCACCTGCACAGGAGGAAAAAACGGCCGAGGTGATCGGGCGGGTTGTCGAGCGCTCACCTGATGCGGCGCGGATTCTGGTGCTGGCATCCAACAGTTTTCTGGCAGATACCAGTCTGGAGCTGGCATCAGGTGCAGGCGGAACACGGTATCTCAATACACTCCAGTTGATGGCCAATGCCATTGATTGGTCTTTGCAGGATCGGGATCTGCTCAGTATACGGGGTCGGGGTCATTTTGCCCGCACGCTGCTGCCGATCAGCAGAGAGGGGCGGATGTTCTGGGAATACCTCAACTATGGAATGGCGGCTCTGGGTCTGCTCATGGTCTGGGGGGCATGGCGCCTTGTTCAGGCCAGGACCCGTCGACGGGAGGCACTGCTGATAGCCGGGAGATCGTAATATGAGACAGCTGATTATTATCGGTACACTGCTGCTGCTTGTGCAGACCGGGTTAACGGTGGCAACCCATACTCTCCGTAATACAGGTACTTTGCAGCCGGCCGGGGGGCCGCTGCTGGAGCTGAAAGCAGCTGATGTGACGGAAATGATCCTTGAAGACCAAAACGGGAATAGATTGTCTGTGAAAAAACAGAACAGTGCATGGCTTCTGCCGCAAAAGGATTCGTTTCCGGCAGACAGCGGACAGGTTGAGAAGTTTCTTGAACAGATCGTCAATCTGCAGCGCGGCTGGCCTGAGGCTGCGACTGCTGAGGCTGCAGGCCGTTTCAGAGTGGCGGCTGACCAGTTTGAACGGAAACTGACCTTGCGTCGGGATGATCAGGTTCTGGGAGTTGTATATTTCGGCTCTTCAGCCGGACTGCGGAAGAGATATGTCCGGATTGATGGTGACAACGAGATCCAGACTCTTTCTGTCGGCCCGTATGAGCTTGAAACAGCAGCTGACAACTGGATAGATAGAGGTATTTTACGGCTCAAGTCGGAAGAGATCGTCGGGGTGAATCTGCCCGGACTTCGTTTGGAACGCGGTCCGGATGGACTTAAGCCCTCTGACCTTGCCGGTACAGAGGAGATCGTTAAAGATCGTCTGGATCAGCTGGTCAGACAGCTGACCGGTCTCACCATCTCCGGATTGCTGGGAACCACGGAGAAGCCGGCATACGGACTGGGCAAGCCGGTGCTCAGCTATAGCGTAGAGCTCGACAACAAGACCACCATCGACTATGTGGTCGGCCGGGAGGAAAAGTTGTCTGAGCCTGCGGGTGAAGATACATTGGAGCCGGCTGATGAGACGTTTGTTCTCAAGGTCTCCAATCAGAAACACCTGTTTCGTGTTGATGCCTGGCAGATAAATGAGATAAGGAATGTGACCCGTGCGTCGCTTGTGCATAGCGGTGAGCATAAACCACCGGCAGGAGACGGGAAGACGGAACAGGTTGAACAGTAACGGGAGGTCAATGTTGTGGCTTTTCAAAGGTTCCGGCCGACAGGTAACAGTTCCCGCCGAACCCGTCTGCAGAGGCGGATGACGAAATCCGGATGCCCGTGCGGCGATGGCAGGAGCACTTCAATGATATTTCCACCCGTCGTCTTCTGCTGTTTTACCCGTGGCTGATACACAGAGCCGTCTGGCGCGCAGGTTCCGTCTGCAGCACGCCTTTACCGCCGGCTACTCACCGCTGTATGCCCGGTTGTTCGGTATCATCGCCGACTGGCTGGTTGAGAAAGATGGCGGAGATCCGTTGATCAAGTGGCTGACAGAAGCAGCGACCCGGCGGTCCACCTTTGATGTGACCCTGTTGCTGCTGGCCGGACTGCACCGGGACATCCTGGCAGGCTGTCCTGATGTGGCGGCATTGGCCGAATACTATCCCACGGTCGGGGGGACACGTTCCTGTCAGGATGAGGAGATCGCCCTTTGTCTTCGTCAGGCACTGGCATCCAGACAGGAGGCGCTGACTGCGTTTCTGCGCACAGCCCGGGTACAGACGAATGAGAGCGCACGGGGAATATGCTGGCTGCTGCCGCTCTGTTACCCCGGGTGGCAGGCGGTACATCTGGTGGAACTCGGTGCCGGTGCCGGACTTAACCTTGTGGCTGATCAGCGCCGCTATTGTCTGGCCTGTGGAGATCCGGAAAGCAGTGACACTGTTGAGCTGGGATACGGGACATCGCCTCAGTTTTCAGTAAACAGTGAAGGTGTTTTTGAACCGCCGCCGGTTACATCCTGTCCGGAAATACGTACCCGGACCGGTGCTGATATTGCGCCTGTTCACCTGAAGGAACGCTCCGACGAACTTTATCTGGCGTCCTTTGTCTGGGGTGATCAACCGGAACGACTGGACCGGCTCTACCAGGGAGTGGCGGCAATACAGCGCATCAGCGGGTCCGGAGCACCTGTTCTGCTTCATCAGGTTGATCTGCCTGATCAGCTGCCGTCTTTTCTGGAGGACAAGATCGCTCCCCTGGACAATGCGCCGGTCGTTGTATTCAACACCTACCTGAGAACCTACCTCAGAGACAAAGGTGATTCTCTGCAGCGTCATCTCAGCTTCTGGGCCTTAAAGCGGGTGCAGCCTGTGCTCTGGCTGCAGTGGGAACCGGTACGCGATGGAGTACAGCCACCGGATCCGGGGTGGATTGCCTGGACTGCTGATCTTTGGGATCACGGGTCTCACCACCACTGGCATCTGGCGTGGACCCACCCGCACGGTAATCGTATCCAGTGGTTACCGGATTGGCACGCCTGGACAAAGTACTGGCAGATGAACAGCAGGTAAAAACACCTTGTGCGGCATCGGGTTTGGTATAAACCCGATTTGCTTGATCTGTGGGGGGTGGAAAGCCTGAACAGCAGCAGGAAAGATAAAAAAAATCCCCGACCGAAAATCGGCCGGGGATCTGTACATATCAGCTGTCTCTGAAGTGATTAGAACTTGAAGCGTACAGAGGCAACAACGTTGTGACCGTTGATGCTGTCAGCGATGTCGGTGTCAGCAACGCCCAGGTACTCGTAACCCAGGTCTGCAGCGATTTCATCGGTGAAGTTGTAGGTTACACCAGCACCTGCCTTGTAGGCAAAGACGTTGTCACTGCCACCACCGTTAATCCAGCCCTCTGGAAGCCCATCGCCACCGTAGCTGGTTACGGTCACGTCTACGTCATATTTGGCAAAACCGACACCAGCCATGAAGTATACGGAAAACGCATCAAAGACCGGCAGTTCATAGTAGCCGTTGAGCATAACAGTGGTGATATCAATCTCACCATCGGTGAGCTGTATAGAGCCATCTGCGCCGTAATCAGCGAAAACAGGATTGTCGTCAATATCAGTCACCTGCTTGGCAAGCTCAATCTCAGCGCGGAACTTGCCGGGTGCATTGTACATGGCAAACTCACGACCAAAGGCAATGGCGCCGCCAAAACCGGCTTCACTGTCAGCGTCAAACTGCGGCTCACCCATGTAACCAACGCCAGCCATTTTCTGGTTGACCCAGGCAGCACGTACACCGAGACGGGCATACCAGTAATCGTCAAAGGCCTTCTCCAGATCAGTGATCCGGGCTTCATGGTTCTGCAGCTGCTTGCCATGGGCGCTCAACAGCTCATCCTGCTGCGCCTGGGAAGACTGCAGGTCATCGATCTGCTGCTGGCACTCGTCCGGGCAACCGGGAGCCTGGTACTGTTTGCTCGGGCCACCGGCCAGAACGTTGCCTGCAGTCAGAACGAATGCGGAAACTGCCATTACGCTCAATACCTTTTTCATATCCTTTCTCCTTTTATCAAGACTATGTTTATCTGGGCGTTATTGCCCGTAAACTCGGCATTGCTGACGGGGAAATTCCCCATCGTTTGCCCACACTATAACAAAGGAACTTGAGGATGGCAATACTTAGAACGAAAAAAATACAAAAATTTGAACGGAATTTTGTCTTTTTATAGGTATCATATCGAATTAACTGAATTTATCTTAAAAGTAAAAAAAATGGGCCAGGCTTGAAGGTCCATGGAATGCCGGAATTTTATCCATGATAGATTGAAATTGCTCTCTGATCCATCTCATTGCTTGACGAAAGGCGGGTGGTTGGCTAGGAACAAGCACATCTTTTTCTGTGCATGACCAGGTTGGCTCACTTTCGCCTCCGCATCCGGACAGGCGGCCAACAGGGTGCTAAAAACAGATTTCAGTCACCGGCCGAAGCACTGCGTGCGCGGTGAACCACTCGCGCAATCAGCATGTCAGCGGATCGGGCGGCAATGTCAACTCTTCTACACTTTTTGGAGGTGTTGTGGTTCTTTCCATCGGAATTCAGGAGGTGTGCCGCAAGCCGCATCCTCTGCTTGTCGGGAAACGCTTAGGACTGCTGGTCAATCAGGCGTCAACAGACACCTCTTTTGTGCACAGTCGGGATCTGCTCAATGCAGCCTATCCGGGACAGCTCATCTGTCTTTTTTCTCCACAGCACGGTTTTTTCAGTGAAAAGCAGGACAACATGATCGAGTCCGACCACGGCACTGACACTGAAACCGGGCTGCCGGTCTATTCCCTCTATGGAGAGACACGGAAACCCTCCCGTTCCATGCTCGGCAGTATCGATACTCTTCTGGTGGATCTGCCTGATGTCGGCACCCGTGTCTACACCTTCATATGGACAGTGATACACTGCCTGGAGGCCGCTGTTGATGCCGGCATTGAGGTTGTTGTGCTGGATCGGCCCAACCCCATCGGCGGTCATCTCGTGGAAGGCAACGTTCTCCGGTCCGCCTGCTCCTCTTTTGTCGGACGCTGCGCCATTCCCATGCGCCACGGTTTGACCATGGGAGAGCTGGCCCTGTACTGCAACCGTGCGTTGGACATCAATGCTGATCTTGCAGTCGTTCCGATGAAAAACTGGCGACGTTCAATGCTGTTCCCCGAGACAGCACTTCCCTGGGTTTTCCCGTCACCGAATATGCCGTCTTTTCTGACCGCGCTCGTCTATCCCGGCCAGGTTATCTGGGAAGGGACAAACATTTCAGAGGGGAGAGGGACAACCCTGCCGTTTGAACTCGTGGGTGCACCTTTTTGGGAACACCGCCGGATACTGGATGTCCTGGCAGGACAGGATCTGCCCGGTTGTGTACTGCGACCGGTCCGTTTCGAGCCGACCTCGGGCAAGTGGATGAAGGAGATCTGTACCGGCTTTCACATCCATGTAACCGATGCCGGTGAGTTTCGTCCGTATCGGACGAGTTTAGCCCTGTTCCAAGCGATCTACACCCTGTATCCCGAGCAGTTCGCCTATAAATCGCCGCCTTATGAGTATGAGTTTGAACGACTACCCATGGATCTGATCATCGGTGATCAGCAGGTGCGTATAGCTCTGGAACAGGGGGTGCCTGTGGCAGAGCTGGAACAGCAGTGGCAGCCGGAGCTGGAGGAATATCAAAGGCAACGGCGCACTGTTTTGCTTTACGAGTAGGAGAAAGTGCAGTATTTTTCCTTTTTTGTGGAGAAAAATCATCGTGACCCGTTTTTATACCCTGCAAGAACTGGCGGACAGAGTCGGCGGACAGGTCGTAGGTGATCCTGAGACCCGCATCCATGCCCTGAACGGCATAGAGTACGCGCAGGCAGGTGAAATCACCTTTGTGCTTGAGAAAAAACAACTCCCGCTTCCGGAGCAGTGCCGGGCCTCAGCCTGTATCGCACCGCCGGATACCGGTCCGCAGGAACTCCCTCTTCTTATCAGTGATGAACCTGCTGTTGCAGCTGCCCGTATTCACGCCTATCTTCTGGCGAGGCCGTTTCAGGCCGAAGGTGTTCATCCTTCGGCGGTGATCGGTGCCGACTGTGTAATTCCTGAAGAGGTGACCATCGGGCCGCTTGTCTGTCTAGGTGATCGGGTTGTCCTCGGAGAGCGTGTCACCCTGGGTCCCGGAGTCGTCATCGGCGAGGACACGGTGATCGGTGACGACACCACCATCCATGCCAACGTGACGGTTGCGCAGCGGTGTACAATCGGTCATCGGGTTATTCTGCACCATGGTGCGGTCATTGGCAGTGACGGTTTTGGTTTTGCCACGGACCGGTGGGGAGTTCATTATAAAAAACCGCAGGTCGGTACGGTCCGGATAGACGATGATGTTGAGATCGGTGCCAATACCTGTGTTGATCGGGCAGCCTTTGGCGTGACCTGGATCAAGAAGGGGACACGTATCGATAATCTGGTCATGGTCGGACACAATGTCGTGGTCGGTGAGCACTCTGTTTTAGTTGCGCAGACCGGTATCGCCGGCAGTACGCACCTGGGACGCAACGTTGTTCTCGGTGCCAAAGCGGGTGTGGCCGGACATCTGCATCTGGGTGACCGGGTCATGGCTGCCGCCAAGAGCGGCATCCATAACGATCAGCCCGATGGTGCAATGGTGGGCGGTACTCCGGCCATTGATGTTAAAAAGTGGGGTCGTGCCGCAGCTGCTTTCAGCCGTCTTCCGGATATTGTCAGGGAGGTGCGCCGCCTCCGCAAGGAGGTGGACCGACTGAACAGCTTACTCGAATCCGCAGAAAATGAGGAACAGCAATGACAACAGTCATCAAGGAATTTCAGTTGCCCATTGACACCAAAGGAATAATGGAGATACTGCCGCACCGCTATCCCTTTTTGCTGGTCGATCGCATTGTGGAGCTGGAACAGGGGAAACAGATCACCGGCATTAAAAATGTCACCATGAATGAACTCTTTTTTCAGGGACACTTCCCCGGTGATCCTGTTATGCCCGGTGTGCTGATACTCGAGGCAATGGCACAGGTCGGCAGTATTCTTGCCTGCCTTTCCGATCAGACCATGATCGGTCGCCTGGCCTACTTTGCCGGGGTTGACAAGGCCCGTTTCCGACGGGTCGTCCGTCCAGGAGATCAGTTGGTATTGCGGCTCACCATGCTCAAACAGAAGAGTAAGGTGATTAAAATGGCAGGTCAGGCCTTTGTCGATGACCAGCTGACCACAGAAGCGGAGTTGATGGCGAGTTTTGCCTGACTCCGGAGTTTT
>JAAYDD010000286.1 GCA_012729435.1 Desulfobulbus sp. | reverse complement strand
TGAAAATAATAGGTTTCATGATTCCACCAGTCTATAAAGGCGTCTTGGAGCGCCCCCTGTCTTTTCTTCGACATACTCAATTCGCCGTTGATTCAGCAGTGCAGTGCGTACTTCGATGTGATCCCGTTCGGTCCAGGGTAACTTTTGGTTGATCTTATAGAACGGCATCCAGGCGTTATTTTTCTTGGCCTTCCACTGGCGTAATACGCGCAGCAGTTTCTGACAGTTGGCATGGAATTCACTTTCACTGACATATTGAGAGGCCATAAACAGCATTCGTTTGGTGGCATAATCCACCAGTTCGCTGGCCCACTGGACCGCTGGTTCGGTGATCTGCGGATGGATTGCATTTTCACTACAGGCATAGAGAAGTGCGAGTCGTCGGACTTTCTCGCTGGCACGCCCCCAAATGGCCATGGTGACCAAATCTGCATGTTGTTGTGCAAGGTTGTATTGGGCGTCCGCGTGCTGTCCATAGGCTCGCTGCATCGCTTTGGCGCCTTCGGTATGCGGGATCAGGATCGGAACGGGATGAAAGCTCGACAGATTGCCCTCTCCCGGCATAAACCCCGCCCAGTATTTAACGGCTCGGCTTAATGAGTCGGGAATTGTCTCGACGGTTATCTCCTGCTCGGGGGTACGGTTGCCGGACTCAATGACCACCATCCGGGCAAAAAAACCGTTGGTCAGCATCTTATTCGATAAGGCTTGATAATAGTTCTCGGGGACTGCCGTACCATAAATCGTCAGGGAGGGCTGATCGATGACAGTGTTTTCTTTTTTGCCGGCCTTGAGCCGGGGAAAGTAGATGGTGTTCGATGCCGAAAACATCTTGAGCAGGATATTCATAATCATCTCGATACGGACATCTTTGCCTTTGGAGGTTGCCGTGATGATCGAATCAATCTCGTCAGTCTGAAATAGCATAGAAGGACTTAGCTGCATCTTGTCCTCCACGCTTTCTCCGCTGGCAAATCCATCGGCGGTGACACCAGAAAATCCCGCCTCGTGCAAAAGCTGAACGTTAATCTTACGGGGATGATCCTTGCCGCATCCGGGATAGGCTAATCCCAAGATGTAGAGGTTCGTGCGGTTGTCCTGGATGTCCCGCACTTTCCGGCCCGCCAGAAATGACAACAGGCATAGGGCCCCAAAGAAAGACAGGATTGGTTCGGGGTGCGGTGCAGTCTGAAGCATAAAGTCAGACACATCGTTGATGAGACCGGGAACTGATAATAGATGTTTGGGAAATGGCCCTGGATCCTGGATGATAGAGTATTCCGGTTCGTCTTCCTGCTCCGAACCGATGATCCCGGAAATGTCCACAGCTTCAACGGCCTGTGTTGGTTCACCATACCCTTGTTTTGACAATTCCGCTGCCGCTCTGCTGAAATCCCCGCCATGCTCCAGGAGGGCATAAACACTGAACAATGAGTAGGGTTTTTCATGTTCAAACGGCTGGGCATTGGTGCTCCAGACAAAAAAGACTCCATTTTTAAGGGTTGCTGACCAGCCGCTGGTCTTCCCCGGCCTGCGCCAATATTCATTTTCACCGCCTTTGACACACGTCCAGCTGTGCGACTGGAGTAGAGAACGTACATCACCGCGGACGTTGTAATCATCACCAGGACGGAGTGTGTCTGTTGGATTGGCCGATTGCGGCAGTCTTTCAGGCTCGGGGATATACTCGTTCAGCGACCAGGCCGCCTCCAGCATGAATTCACGTTCTTCCTCTGTGAGCACTGGCAGGTTTAGCAAATCCCCCTGCATCAGTTCATACCCGACGGTGGGTGCGCATAGGAATAGCCCGCCTTCCCCGCGGGTTTCAATAAGGGTGTGGATCTTTTTGCCGTCTTTTCGCTGGGCCAGCTTCAGATTGCCGCAGATTTCTGACTGACATCGATAGATCACATGCCAGCCGCCCGATGGCGTCTGCTCGACAGTCAGTCGGTCTCGCAGGTCCGCTGGGATCAACTGATACCATTTATCAAAAAGCTCTCCGCCGTTATCAAAATCGATGATTTCCAGATTCCCGGAAACTGCCCCGGTAATGATACAGATCCCATCCTGCGGGTTGCTGAACCAGGCAGTAACCTCGACCGGTGTCGGCAGTCGATGCTGGTACTGCTTCCACGATCCGACGCAGGGGCGTTTGTCGGCGCGTTTGGCAGGCAGAACGGAAAGCCCGGCATTCAGGTAG
>JAAYDD010000285.1 GCA_012729435.1 Desulfobulbus sp. | reverse complement strand
TGCGATGAGCCAATGGTTTGCGCAACGGCTGGAGAGTGAAGGGTACGAGGTGCTGCTCACCGGTCGAACCTCTTCTTTGCGTCCTGAACAGATGATTGATCGGGTGGACGTGGTGGTGGTCTGTGTGCCGATTTCAGCCACCTCTGCAACAGTCCGGCAGTATGGACCGTTGATTGAAGCCGGAAAAGCTCTTCTCCTTCTTGCCGGAGAATCAGAGGAAACGATACGGACAGCCATATCCTCGACAAATGATGCTGTTGAGGTGATGCTGGTGCACAATCTGTGGGGTCCCCAGGCTGCCACCATGAAGGATAAGAATGCAATAGTGGTCCGGACCGCGCGCAGCGGCATATTCTGCAGCGAATTTGAGGCATTTCTTTATAAACACGGTGCCGAGATTGTTCATGACAGTCCTTCCAAGCATGACCTGCTTATGGGGATCGGCCAGAAGTTGCCGACCGTTATTTCAGTGGCTCTGGCCATGACCCTCAATGAAAACAATATTACCAGTGATGATATTGCCAGTCACTGTACTCTGACATCACTGTACCCTATTTTAGCCATGTCCCGTGTACACTCCCAGAATCCTCGGACCTATGCGGAGATTATGGCAACAACCGGAGACAGTCGTAAAATTGTTCTGGATTTTGTCAAAAATCTCGATCGTGTTATCCGGATGGCAGACGCGGCCGCCATCACAGAGCTTTGTACCTTGATTGATCGTAACGCCGCATACCTGTCTCCGCAATTTCTTGAGGCCAGGATGGAGCAGGCCATGGCGGTTGACGAGGTTCTGGGACGGATGATCTGAAAAGTGCGGTTGACCTCGATAGAAGGAATGTTTAACCTAGGCTCATGAATCCACGACAAAGAAACAAGGTTCTGTTACTTATCCTGCTACTGCTCTGGTTCGGATTACTTCTCTTCGGTCCGGTCAATCGTTTTGTTCCGGACTGAAGCGCAATCTCTTCACCGCCGGTCGGCGGTCCTCCATGTCCTTTACCGCAAACAATGCAAACCCCCCTGACCAAATAAGGAGTCAAAAACTGTCATGCTGTCCATGTTACTGAGATATACCCAGGAAAAACATTGTTGTCCGCACTGCAGTCAGGACCTGACATTGTGCCATGCTCCGCCTATTCACGTAGGTGATGGGCTTGGATGGGGATCAGAATATCTGTTTATCTGTCTGAACGATACCTGTCCGATGTTCGTGAATGGTTGGGACTATATTGCCAATCAGTACGGCCGTGTCGGATCGTATAGGTATATGGAGTTGCCCAATTCAAAAGAGCAGTTCAGTATGATGGTCGTGACAAAAGAAGCTTTTACCGGCAGTATTGTCGATCTTGAAGCGATCAAAAAACAAAATGAACGCTATCAGCGACAACAGGAGGCCATCGCCGCCCTGGACACCTGTATCGAAAGGAACAACCTGGAACCGGTACTCGCGGTTCTGCTTGATGATTCGGCCCGGATAGATGAACGCAGGCGGGCAGTAACCATGCTGGCACCCATCAACGATATCTGTTGCGTGGAACCGTTACGTAATCATGTTTTCAAGGATCCGCATCTCCAGCAGGAGGTCAATCTTGCCCTGAATCAGATCCTTGCCCGTAACTTCCTCAAAGAGTGCCCGTATTGCTCAGAGCTGATTAAAGCCCGAGCAGCTGTGTGCAAGCATTGTCAGCGGGAGGTGGCAGGCGTCTGACTTTCTGCTTGCACAAAACAGGTT
>JAAYDD010000022.1 GCA_012729435.1 Desulfobulbus sp. | reverse complement strand
TCACCCGGCACACCGGATTTGAAGTCCGGGAGAGCCACCAGTGCCCTTTCCACTTCCGATACAGGCAAATGTACTCTTAGTCAGCTGGAAAAACAACTTTTTTTGCTGCGGGCGTCGCGAGTGAACCAGCTGCAGGTCTTGAAACTGTATAGCGCGATTTTTTCCAATGGAATGTGAACAACTCATACGCCTCATTAAGGACTGGTATCTGCAGGTAAAACAAGAGGTCATGGCTCCTGCGCGGATGATGCAGTTTGTCGATCAGCACGTCAAGAGCTGCCGGGTCTGTAAAACTGATCTGTTACTTCCCGATGAAATTGAACAGATACGGGAGTTTGTTTTACCGGATTCAAAGATACCTAAATCTGCCAGAACACTGGATCAGGATGCCACTCCGGAAATTTCTCCTGACGATGAAGACTTCGAGGCTGACGATCAGTATGAAGATGGCCAATATATCGAGGAGGATGAAGACGATATCGATGTGGACGACGACTTGAACGATGATGACATGATATAGGGTCGTCATTCTGCGTCGAAGCCGCATGATGTGCCGCTCCTTGATGGCTGGTGTATAAAAACCCTGCCCATACGGCAAAAGGACAACGGTATACCGCGAGCGACACCATGTCCTGTCTTTGCAGCAGCTGAAGACAGGTGAAAGATTAACGGCCTCTTTTAGCGCGAAGCTCGACCCCGGCTGCGTTTCGGCTGACGATGGATCCGGTTATCTAGCGAACAAGACGTTCTTTCTGTTTCGTATGTTCAAGCGTTGCCAAAGCGGTGGCAACAAGGGATGAGACGTCAGCCAGATTGGCTGGCAGAATCATCGTGGTGTTTTCTTTGGCGAGTTTACCGAACTGCTCAATGTATTTTTTTGCCACTTCCAGATTTGCCGCATCCTGACCACCGGGTGCACTCAGTGCCTCGGCCACCTGCCGGATACCCTCAGCAGTGGCTTCCGCCACCTTGAGAATCTCCTGTGCATGCCCTTCAGCCTCATTGATGCGACGCATCTTTTCACCCTCCGAGCGTGCAATGGCCTCAGCCCGTTCGCCTTCCGCCCGATTGATCATGGCCTGTCGCTCTCCTTCGGATTTGGCGATTTCCGCTCGTTTTTCCCGCTCAGCCTTCATCTGTTTTTCCATGGCTTCAAGTACACTGCGCGGCGGCTGAATATCCTTTATCTCGTAACGGAGTACTTTGACTCCCCAGTTTTCCGACGCCTCGTCCAGGGCTTCCACCACCTGCTGATTTAAAATTTCCCGTGCTTCAAACGTATTGTCCAGGGTGATCTTGCCGATGGCGGAGCGAAGACTCGTTTGAGCAAGCTGAGCCACTGCAATATGATAGTTGTCAATACCGTAGGCAGAAAGCCGGGAGTTAATGACCTGCAGGTAGAGGCAGCCGTCGATTTCCATGGAAACGTTATCCGCGGTGATGCAGGTCTGGGCCGGGATGTCAATGGATTCTTCTTTAAGACTTCGTTTGTACGCCACTCTGTCGAAGAACGGGATAAGGATGTGAAAACCGGCTCCTAAGGTAGTACGGTATTTCCCGAGCCGTTCGATCACATATTCGAACTGTTGATCTACCACCACCGCTGTTTTGATTAGAATAATGACTATAAAGAGAACGAAGACGACGATGCCGACAAGTAAGTTGTCCATCAGATATCTCCTTTTGTGGTTATGGGCTCTACCTGTACTGTTAAGTTGGTTTTACCTGTTATACGAACGACTGTTCCCCTGGTGAGGGTTACTTCGGCTGTGGCCTGCCAAAATGAGCCTGCATACTTGACAGTGCCGCTTTTCGGCGGGACAATGTCTTCAACAACTTCTCCGGTTGCATTTGCCGGGATACCGTTTTCCATGGCATCAATCTCCCGGCTGCGGCCAAGAAAGATCTTTTTCAGGGTGGAGCGGAGCAGGAGAAGTGTTGACAGGCTGGTGACCAGAAAAATCAGCAGTTGGTTTGCCAGGGAAAATGGATAGAGGTAAACAGCAAGAGCTGTACACCAGGCCCCGATTCCGAAAAAAAAGCCGATAAAGCCAGGAGTGACCAGTTCAAGAAACAGCGTTGCTATGCCGGTTAAGAACCACAGCAGGACCGGGGAAAGAGAAAAAAACAACATGGGCGATAAACTCCGAAAAATTCAGTTCACGTAAAAATAGCATGAGAAGAAAGGTCGGTCAAATAAGAAGCGGTTCATGTGCTGTGCTCATGAAGTGTGTGGTCCGGTGTCTTAACAAGAAGAGCTGTCAGTGAGGTGAATGCAGGAAGATCAATTGTAGCCGCAAGTTAGCAGGGATTCTGTGCTGCGATTATTCTGATCCGAGCAATATGACCTCCACCCGGAATCTCATGGATCCGCGCTGCAGCACTGAAAAACCCGCGTCTTTCCGAAAAATGTTCGTTGGGAGGAAAGAAAAAGAAGAGGGCGGACAAATTTTTTCACTTATTGGGTTGCGGCGAACAATTTTTTGTACTTAGTTGTTTTAATCCCTTGTCAACAGCGCTGTTCTTCCTTATGAGTAGACAGTAGTTTTATAAAAAAATTATATACTTTGTGTCACTGTGCGGTTTTGGATCCCTCCTTGTTATTCAAACTTTGTTTTGTTCTCAGGATCTTCTATGCTCTTTCTTCTGCGACTGTTTTTCCATTGTCCGTATCTTCGTAATTTCATGTTGGCAGGTGCTGTAACCTGTCTCCTGTTCCTGCAGTTCACAGGGACCTCGGTTTTTGCAAATCCGCTGGAAAAACACCCGCCCAACGGGACTTTGAGCGTTCAGGCGGCATCGGTCGAGCAACAGCTCGGAGCAAACACTGCTGAAACATCTCCGGGTACAGTGAACGGGATGGATGAAAAGCAGCAGTTTCTGCAACAGCATCTGGAACAACTGTACTTCGAGACCGAGGAGAGAGTAGGCGGTGAGCCGATCTATACGACCGGGTATCTTCTTGACCTGTACCGGAAGAATCAGTTCAATCTGTTGTGGGATAACCCGGCGAGCATTGATCAGCTTTTAAAAGCCATTTATGCCAGTGCAGACGAGGGCTTGACTCCTGAAGACTATCACCTTGAAGCTTTGATCCGGTACGGGCACGATGACGAGGAGGAGACAGCGGAGCTGAGACAGGTCGAATATGATCTGCTGCTTTCTGATGCAATGCTCTTGCTGGCACACCATAAACGCGACGGTAAAGTTGATCCGCGCAAGGTCGAGGACAAAAAGAATCTTGAGCCGGCCACCCCTCGTCCCTGGCCTGTTGATACATTTCTGAGTGCTATTAAAAACAGTACTGTGCAGGCGGTTTTAGATAAGCTCTCTCCGCATCATCCATCATACCTGAACCTGAAAAAAGCCTTGCATGACTATAGGCAGATTGCCGCCCGGGGTGTCTGGCGGCATATTCCAGCCGGACAGAGTTTGAAACCGGGCATGACGGATCCTCGGGTGGTGCTGGTCCGAAAGCGCCTCGCAGTCACCGGTGAACTGGCAGGCCGGTCACTTGACTCATCATACTATGATCGCCAGTTGGAGACTGCTGTTAAAACGTTTCAGACCCGGCATCATTTAGAGCCTGACGGGGTCATCGGCAAGGCCACTCTCAGGGCCATGAACATCACAGCAGAAGAACGGATCGATCAGATACGGGTGAACCTGGAGCGGACTCGCTGGGTGGTCAACGATCTGCCGCATTCCAACTTGATTGTTGATATTGCAGGATTCATGCTCCAGTACTACCACAACAACGAGTTGGTCTGGAAAAGTAAGGTTATGGTCGGCAAGCCGTATCACCAGACTCCGGTCTTTCGTTCCGCCATCACCTATCTTGTCCTTAATCCGACATGGACACCAACCCCGGACATCGTCAAAAACGAGACCGTTCCCAGTATTATCAATGATCCTGATTATCTGGCCAAGCAAAGAATGCGTGTCCTGGACAGCAGCGGGAACGAAATCGATCCGGTAACCATTCCCTGGCGTCAGTATTACGGTAAGGTGCTACCCTATACACTCCGTCAGGATCCTGGTCGTGATAACTCACTGGGGTTGATCAAATTCCTTTTTCCCAATCCGTATCATGTGTACCTGCACGATACACCGACTAAATTTTTGTTTGGCCGGACACAACGGGCTTTCAGTCATGGCTGTATTCGTGTGCAGAATCCCCTGGAGCTGGCGCGACTGATGCTTGCCAACGATCCCGGCAATCCAACGACAGTCAGAAAAATTGATCAGATTCTGGCGTCCGGAAAAACCACGACCGTGATTTTAAAGCAACCGCTGCCCGTGTATCTCATGTATCTCACGACAAATGTTCAGGACGGCCAGGTGATGTTCAAACCTGATCTGTACAACCGTGACGAGGGCGTTGTTGCTGCGTTGAACGCGCCGCCGTCACCGCTCAGTTTAACGGTACAGCTTCCGGAGGCCAAAGGCGGACTGTCGATGTCGAATCAACAGGTACGGATAGGCAAGACTGTCAGATACGTACAGAATCAGCCCCGGGAAAGCTCTCAGGTTGTACAGGACACTCTCTAGCTGATACGGGATGGTCTGCCTGCTTCCCAGGAGATAAGCTCTCACTGCAACATGACCATGGATGTGTCTGTCTGACCGTCTTTTATTCAGACAGGAACTGCAAGGGCTTCTGCCGCGTTACATAATCGGCTGCTGTAACCGCAATGGCTGCACAAAGAACCACAGCGCTTGACAGGAGAACGAGTGCCGAGATCCAGTGGATACGCCATAAATGGTCAAACAGCAGCCAGGAGATCATATAGGAGCAGAGCAGACTGCAGAGAAAGGCCGTTACTGCTGCGACGGCCGCGAGAGAACAGAATTCCAGAGCAAGCAGCAACCTGATGGTGTTCCGACCGGCACCCAGCACCCGCATCAGATTGATTTCCCGCTCGCGCCGAAGTACCTCCTGCCGGACAACGGCAATCACCGCAATCAGACCGGTAACCATAACGAGTCCGGCCATGAAACGAACGGCTTGGGTCAACTGTCCAGTGATGTTCATCAGTCGGGTGACCATCTCATTGACATCAAGCGCTGAGATGTTGGGAAAGTTCGCGGTCAGTTGTCTGATGAGGTCATTTTGCACTGTCTTATCCACCTGGCTGACTGAAGCCAGGTAAGTTTTCGGGGCATCATCCAGAACCCCGGGTTGCACAAGCATGAAAAAATTCGGTTGGAAACTGATCCATCGTACTCTTCGCAGGTTGACAATCTCGCCTTCCAGTTCAATTCCCTGAATGCTGATGACCATGCGGTCACCTATTTTCACCTGTAAACG
>JAAYDD010000284.1 GCA_012729435.1 Desulfobulbus sp. | reverse complement strand
TCACAGTTAAGGATCTGTTTTTCTCTCTGAACCATAAGGAAAAGGTAAAAGAACCCAGGAGGACCACAGCAAGAGCCAGGGCGCAAACACGGTCAACAAAAGTTGATCTTGACCGGAACAAAAGGAAAGCAACTGTAAAAAAAATTATGATCTCAGAAATATGCGGAGTTATGGTCCACAAAGAGGTGTACGGAAAACCAGCTATCAAGGCGGATAACCATAGTGCCAGTGAAATGCCTGGTCGTCCGGACTCCAGAAGCAACAGGGCCAAATCCGGGGCAAACGAGATCAGCGGAACTGCCAACAGCCCGAATGGCAGAGCCCACAGGCAGAGTAAGGGCTCTATAAAGAGGTTCATGACCGGCCCAACAACCGACACCCGGTTAAAATGGTAGAGCATGAACGGCAGAGTCCCCACAGTAGCGGCAATGGACACGTACAGCATGGATTGAACAAATCGCAGAGCCTTTGCAACAGGGTTCGTATTTGATCTGGCCGGAGGGTCTTTTATAAACAGGGGCAGCCGTGGATAAACAAGATTGATTGACAGAACAGCAGCAAAAGACAGCTGAAAAGACGGTGTAAACAAAGCCGGCGGATTAACGGCGAGAACAACGAGAGCCGCCGCGGCGATCAGATGAACAAAGGTCTGCTGCCGACGGAGAAGAACTGCATAAAGGACGAGAAGGGCTGTGACAAGTGATCTGACGGTGGGAATATTGACCCCGGCAATAAACGTGTACAAGATGAGTATCGGAGCAGTCAGGCAGAGTGCAACCGTCGGAACATGTGTATTGACGAGCAGCCAGGTACTGCGTTTCAATATAAAGGTAAAGACACCAACACAAAAAAAACCCAGCAGACTGAAGTGCAACCCGGAAATACAGAGTATATGGAAACAGCCATTTCCTTTAAACGCCTCTATGATATCGGGTGAGATGTGTGCCATTGAACCGATCAGAAGCGCCTGATAGATTCCGGAAACATGACCGGGCAAATTCTGACTGAGAAAGTCCGCAGTGTTCTGACGCACCCTTTCCAACGAATAGCGTATGGTCTGCCAGAGGGACATCTGTGCATCGGCCAGAGGTGTGATCTCCTGCTGAGAACCTATCCAGCCTGTACAGTGAATCCCTCTGCTGGCCATCTGCAGACGATAATCAAATGCTCCGGGGGTCTGATAATTACGGACACGATCAACCGTTGCAATGGCCATGATCTTTGTTCCCGGTACGTATTGAGGCCCCATCCCGTTCCGAAGAAAAAGCAATACCCGTCCGCGAACCGGCTGAAAACCGGCAGACCGGTCGTGACCATGAAAGAGTATGGATTCACAGTCAAGGGTAAACCTGGTGTGCTCACTGTTCGTTTCCCGCATGGTTGCAATGTGACCGACGAGAGTGACTCTTACTGGTTGAGAGATGTTGTTTGCGATGTGATAGGAATCTGTGACAGGCTGCAGCGCCCCATGGGTGTGCAACCCCCCTGTCACAACAAAAAAAGGAAGAGTGACAAGAAACCGGTGCCGGGGCGAGATGGCCGGAACAAAAACAAGACAGAAAGCCAGCAGGGCCGGAGCAATGACGTTGACAGGCAGTTTAGAAAGAGAACCATTGAACAGAGAAGCACAAGCGGCCCCGGCCATGTAGCAGACAACAACACTTATCAGCAGGTTGTCGGAACAGAGACGAACCAGTCTGTTCATTGTTTATCCGTCAGAAGCTCTACCGGTCAGGACGTTTTGAATGCTCTGCAGATGTCTGTCAACGACTCCCCGGTTATTGTCAACATACTCGCGGGCAGACTGTGCCATTGACCGTTGAACAGATGGACGGGTCAGGATGCATTCAAGGGCTGTATACAGCTCATCTGCACAGCCAACCTGTTGCCCCCCGCCAGCCTCAATCAGTCCGGCTGCAACCTCACTAAAATCCTCCATATGCGGACCGAAAAGGACAGGGACACAGGCTGAAGCCGGCTCTATGGGGTTATGTCCGCCTTCTCTGACCAGACTGCCACCGACAAAAACCACATCAGCCATAAAATAACACGTTGCCAGTTCACCAATGGTGTCAAGAATAAGCAGAGATCCCCGGCTTTTTCTGTTTTCACTCCAAAGACGATTCAGAAGACCGGATTGATCGGCCAGCAGAACGATCTCTGGTCCCCGTTCGATATTTCGGGGAGCCAGCAGAAGCTGGAGATCGGGCAGCAAGGCGCGAAGCCTGGTCAACACCTCAAAAATAATCACCTCCTCACCCCGATGTGTCGACCCGCAGATCCACAGCGGTGCTGCCTGCGAAAAACCGTACCGTTGTTTGACATCAGCAATATCGGTTTGACTGTTTTGCCGTGTTTTCAGGTGACTCGTATCAAATTTGAGATTACCGAGGTTCCTGACCCGTCCGGCATCGAGGCCAAGCCGGGTGACCGTTAAGGCATCGGCCTCGGTTTGCATGGAAAGAAGGGTAAAAGAGGCGAACATTGGTTGAAAAAGAGCTGAAAAACGCTGATAGCGCTGAAACGATGTTTCGGAAATCCGTCCATTGACCAGAACAGTCGGTATACCTTGCCGAGCCAGAAAGTGCAGCCAGTGAGGCCAAAAATCGGTTTCTACAAGTATAAAGAGATCCGGTCTGATGCTGTGGACAAAGAAAGGCACAACAGGTCCCACATCAAGAGGTGCATCGATAACGACTACACCGATATCAGGATCAAACAGTTTTCTGGCTACTTCCATTCCGGAACTGGTGGTAACGGAAAAAATAATGTTGGCGTCCGGATAACTGTTGCGAAGCCCCCTGACCAGGGGTAGAGCGGAGGTAACCTCCCCGACAGACAGGGCATGGATCCAGAAATTTTGTGACATCGGCCGCCCGATTCCGGTTAACTGCTCTTTGAGTCTCCACCCGAACCGCCGCAGAAGCCGGCCTCGGTACTTCCTGCGGACGGCTAGACAGAAAAGAAGCGGCAGAGCCAGAAAGGTGAACAGACCGGTCGTCAGTTGATAAAGAAGATACATGAAAGAGTACGCTCCCGGAGAGATGGACGGATACGGAATTTTAAGATCAATATTCACTTCTTTGTCGAATACAATGCACAGGCCGACACCACAAACTTTATGGTCGTCGGTTCTTCAGACTCAACAGATCGAAGAACAACTTCAACAAGCACACATATTATTTAGAATTATTATCTTACAGTGTCTGCGAAAAACAATGTTTATTCTTGTCTCCCTGCTGCGAACCCGGTAAGTTCCGTACTCTTCTTCACACAGTTTTCCGATAACAGGGGGCAGGATCTGCATGCTCGATGAGATTAGCCTGAAAATTTTAAAAATCCTCCAGGAAAAGGCCCGGATACCTAACATTGAGGTCGCGCGACAGGTACAAATGGCGCCCTCGGCAGTACTGGAGCGCATTCGAAAAATGGAGCGCCATGGGATCATCGAAGGTTATGAGGTTCGCCTTAACCCTGAACAGTTTAATCGCTCCCAGGTTGCCTTTGTGCGAGTTCTAACCAGACTGGTCGGTGACCAATCACTGACCGGCGAACGGCTG
>JAAYDD010000283.1 GCA_012729435.1 Desulfobulbus sp. | reverse complement strand
CCCTGCCGATGGCACATGCTCTGGCAATGGTGTCAGCCGGTGTGGCAGGCCGATCCTGCATCTTGTAAGTTGGATAAAATCCGCTGACATGCCAGGGAATATCCGCAGAGATACCTTTGAGAAAGGCGGCAATGTCCCGCATCTCCTGTTCACTGTCATTCAGACCCGGAATAAGCAGCGTGGTGACCTCAACCAGCACCCCCAGACTGTGAAACAGACGGATATTTTCCATGACCGGTGCAAGCTGAGCTTTGCAGACCTTCTGATAGAACCCGTTGGTAAATGCCTTGAGGTCGATATTGATACCGTCAAGCACCGGCGCCAGATGATGCACCACCTCACCGGTCATGTAACCGTTGGAAACGAACACGTTCTTCAAACCGGCATTCCTGGCGAGCCGGGCGCAATCGTAGGCAAACTCATAAAAGATGGTTGGCTCAACATAGGTATAGCTGATGCTGGCGCAACTGCTGTTTTTTGCCGCTGTGACCACCTCCTGCGGGGTTCTCCCTGCGCCGGTGATTTCACCAGCACAGAGGTGCGGGTACTGGGAGATCTGATAGTTCTGGCAGTGCAGGCACTGAAAGTTACACCCTATAGTGGCAATCGAATAGGATCGGCTGCCGGGCAGTACATGGAAGAGTGGTTTTTTTTCGATGGGGTCGATGTTTTCCGAAACCAGCCTGCCGTAGACAAGGGAGTACAGTCGGCCGTTCCGGTGTTCACGCACACCGCAGATACCGCGTTTTCCCTCACTTATCTTGCAGCGGTGATGACACAGTCCACAGATAATCCTGCCGTCTGCTCCCAGTTCGTAAAACATTGCTTCATGCATGATCCCCTCTCACTGAACACGGTTCAGAGCAGACTGCTCTGCGGTGAATAATTCCCTGCCGGCGGCAGCCACTCCCTCAAAAGCACATGTCTGAACCACAACCTCCGCCATTGCCGTCAACCGTCACATTCGAATTTTTGCTTCTGTCTTGGCCGGATTTTTTTCAAGGCGCCGATACCGTCCAAGGGCCTGATCTGCAAATCGGCCGATGATATGGGGGAGATCTGAGTTCTGCCACGCATCAACAAAATCAGTCTTTGTCAACAGATGATCTGCAATCAAGAACGGTTGTTCGCCTTCCGGCTGCAGGCTGATGTCTTCAAACTGTAAAGACACCTGCTTATCAAAGGCCTCGTCACAGAGCTCCTGGATACAGTAGACAAAGAACTTTTTCACATCCTCGGTTGATTCCGCCTCGTTGAGCTGTTTTCTGAACTTGGGCAGCAGTTCATTTTCGATCTTGGTAAAGGACTGTATCTTGACCATGGTCATCCTCCTTTCAAAAGAAACGCTTGTCATCAAACATCATGTCAAGTCCGGTCATCAACGAGCACTCAAAAAAAAATAAATATGCGATCAGAATAAACAAGGTGCAGAACCGATAAAAAAACATAAAGACGGCTACATCATATTAACAAACGACAGCACCGGCAGAACTGTTCCCCGTGGCCGCATATTCTTAGCTTGTCAGCTTCGGCCGGTGGGCTCAGGGCCCTGGCAGAACATCAGCCGATTCAGACTGTATGAAGATGGTGTCTCACCTCTCCCGATCTCTGACTGGTGCACTGATCTAATAAAACACGGCTGTCACCTTCTCTTCCTGACTGCTGTCAGCCATTCCCCGGATACGGACAGCCATTGCCTCCTGATTAGAGGGGAATGCCCCCTCCGGGCATGCCTGCACGCACTGCTTGCACATCACACAGGTCTCACTGATGATCGGGTACGGATCAACAACAATGGCTTCGACCGGACAGACCTCGGCACAGATGCCACAGCTTGTGCAGAGCTGTTCGTCTGCAGCCAGCGGCGGCATGGATGCCTTCGCCGCAGCCAGCGATTTGATCTGCGCCTCGGCACGCATGGCCGGCGGAAGGTAATCAAGCAGCTTAAGATCAAGTGCCGCCCGTTCCGGATGTGCAAGCCGTTTCACCACCACATCAACAAGCTCTCGAACCTGATCCAGATCTGCCGTGTCCGGATGTCCTTTGGCCAGCGGCTCATCGACACCCCACATCGACGCATGCACGGCCAGAATCTTTGCCGCAGCAACGGGAACATACTGCTTTTCTGCAAGCATGCCGGCCATCTCCGGCAGGGCCAGCCCGGTTGTCACACCGCCCCAGGTGACAAAGGGAACGGCACAGCTGTCCTGACCAGGCGGCAACACCTCAATCCAGTCGCTGACCAGAGGAACAGCATGATCACAGTAGACCGGAGAACCGATCCACAGACAAACAGGCGTATCTGCCGGACTGGAAGGCGATTGACGGGCAGCAGTCCCCTGCACACTCAGGTTGATCATCTCAACCTGACACCGGTGCTCAAGTAAACGTTCCCGGATGGTTTCGGCCACAAGACGGGTCGTTCCGGCGGGTGAAAAGTAAACAATGCGGTGCATATGGTTCATAAACACGTCTCCTGATTAAAATCATCCCGAACAGGTTACCGGCGCGTTCAACCTGTTCAAAAAAGATCAGCTGAAAAACAGAATTCCGGCAGTGTCTCTATCCGGAAAACCACTGTTCCACCGGTATCGGCAACCATACCTGTAACGTATCAGTAAGGTGGATAGTGACAGGAGCCAATGGTGTACTCCTTTATCGGATAGCCGTATCGATCAAAAAGAACACGTCCATACGGATCAAGCACATACCGTTCCCAACGACACATCCCTGGCGGTACAACCGGTGCATAGGCGGTTATCGGGTGAGCTGCAACCGGAGGTGGCGGCGGATAGACCGGCGGCGGAGGCTGATAGGCCAGAGCTGTGAGTGCTGAACCAAGAAACAGTCCGGTCAGCCCCCATCCCAGGGCGATACCGCTGCAGCAGTGATGACGGCTCCATGCAGCTGACGGTTGCAAGGAGATGGAGAGGACGCTGAAAACAAGGACAAAGAGCGTTGTCTTTTTCATGACGATTTCACAGTGCAAGGTTCAATGTAGGACACAGGAGTTTTCCCTGCCGCTGTCGTATCTCTTCTGACTCTATACCATACTTTGTCCTTTTGGGGTGAACGCTTTTTGAACGGGAAACGCCGTTCCCCGGAAGCATCGATGCACATCACGCCAAACAGTACCTGCCACGTCACCGGCACCGGTCCCGAATGTGCGTGCGTTCTTATCAATCACGTCCGGTTATCCTGGTCTGTCCGGGTCTGTCCGGCGGCACTGTTCAGAAAAAGCAGTTCTTGCTCAGCCTGTAGAAAACACCGGCACCAAACCGGCCGGCACGGCTCAGCACATCTCAGTGGCGGAAGTCAGGTGACGGGAGCACCAGGTTCGGCGTCTGCATCAGAACGCTGTGCATGGAGGATTCAATGGCTGCGTGGAGCAGATCAACGGTCAGGTCGTCGGGGTGCCGTTCGAGATGCATGGCAAGATAAAGAAGGTTATCCAGGGTCTTTCCGGAGAGTTCAAGGGTGATTCGGGCTGTTGTCATCAGCCGTCCTCCTCAAAAACGGATCGCTGCTGATCACCGGGCAGTCATTGTCCGGTTTTCTCACGCATCATTTTTAGCCGACGGCTGGCTGACCGGCTGGAACGGGGCCATCAACGACCGGCCCCGAACACCTTTTCTGCTCAACAACGAAGACGTTCTGTCGGCAAACAAAACGCCCGGAGCAACATGGCAACAGGTACAACTCCACAGCAAGAAAAGATGTCCGGGACGAGCCGGGCAAAAAAAGCTTCCTTCATCTCCTGACCGGATGCCTGGAAAGCAACCAGCACATGACACCGCCCTGCAAAAACAGCAGACTGTTGAACACAAAGTCCTTTGTATCCATGGCTGTGCCGGTTATGCCGGATGTTCTTCATAAGGCATCACACCCTGCCCTTCTCGTCTGTTCGCCCGAGGAGAACCCGGAGGCAGGCAGAAGTGAAACGACAAAAAAAATCCCCGGATCAATGGTCATTGATCCGGGGATGCCCTGGTTTATCCACGTATCGAAGTTTTCCCTGGTCCAGAGGGAAAACAGCTGTCATCTTCTCAGGCAGGTCTTCTGACTCTCGGATCATCCTACTGACTGCGTCTTCCCGGCCATATGACCAGTGACATCGTGCAGTGTTCGTCCCCGAATACAGCGGCGGGCCCGTCCCCGATTCTCACGGGGTTCCCTTTTCATCCAAACGGAACCTGAAAAGATTCATCCTTATAAAACAGTATGTACACCTAAGCGGTTCGCCCATCCTTGTCAAGCACAAAAAAGGACATTCTTTTATCGAACTGTATCTTCCTGTGTTTCCAGCATTTTACAGTGTGATAAAAAAATAACGATCTTCTTCAGTCCCGCTACCGGTTCTAAATCGCGGACTGCCCCCCGACTTTTCCGCTCTCTTCGCTGGAGCAACCCCTCCACCTGTCCGGCGAAGGGATGCTCTCTTGCCTGAACCAAAACGAACGGCCGGAAAACACGGCATCCCGCGATAAGAAAAGAATCCGAACATTCATTTCAAAACAACGGGTTTGAACAGGTGACATCGGGCCGGAACAGTGGTATAAAAATTTCTCTGCTCGACCTTTTCCGGTAAAACAGTAACATCTTCCTCAACCTCACATGATGTCAGACATACTTTCAGCAACTTCGTCATGAACTGCCACCCTGTTCTCCAATCCTGAAAAGTTCCTCAGGATCACCTGATCCGAACAGAACTGCTCAAGAAAGGAGTTCCGTCTGATACCAACCAGCTTCTTGCCGTATTCCATGTCCCGCAAACCTGCTCAGCATCCCGTCCTGTCGTCATCACCTTCTCCGGACAACCGAGAGCCGTCCCGTCAACAAAACGATGGGGTTGTCACTTCTGAAACAGACCGGCTCATTGCCTGCCACGACTGCGATCTGCTGCATCATCTGCCGGACAACAGGACGACCACACTGCTTTGCGCCCGTTGCGGTGCAGTGCTCCGCCGCCGAAAACCGGCAACGGTTGAACGTTCACTGGCCTGGATCACAGCTGCGCTCATACTCTTTATCCTTTCAAACAGCTTCCCTTTTCTGGCAATTCAGAGCAGCGGCCTCGTACAGGAAACCATCCTGCTCAGCGGCATCCATGAACTCTGGAAACAGGGACTGCACGGCCTGTCCGTGCTTGTTCTGCTCACCTGTGTACTGGTCCCGCTTGTTCAGATGCTTGGTTTGCTCTACATTCTGACTCCCCTTCAGTTCGGCCGCACGCCGGCCCCGTATGCGGGATCGCTGTACCGGTTTATCCAGGAACTCGCCCCCTGGGGCATGATGGAAGTCTTTATGGTTGGCATTCTGGTGGCACTCGTCAAACTCGGTCATCTTGCGACCATTATTCCGGGAATCTCTGTCTTCTCCTTCGCAGCGCTTATCTTTGTCATGGCAGCAGCCTTCGCAAGCCTTGATCCGGTTCTGCTGTGGGATCACCTCGACCTGCGCCGATGAACAACAAACTCACCACTGCCCTGCAACTGGGCCTGATCAACTGTCATGACTGCCGCCAGCTGGTTCCGGTTCAACAGACGAAGACGAGGCCGAACTGTCCCCGCTGCGGCGCCCGTCTCCATCAGCGTAAACCCGACAGCCTGACCCGAACCTGGGCGCTCGTTCTGACTGCGATGATTCTGATCATCCCGGCCAATCTCCTGCCGATCACCGTGACCACCACTCTGGGAACAAAACAGGCCGACACCATCCTCAGCGGCGTCATCTACTTTATGCAGACCGGTTCATGGGAAATTGCAGCAGTCATCTTCATTGCCAGTATCTTTGTCCCTTTTGCCAAACTGTGTATCCTGATCTTTTTACTGCTCACCGTCCGTTTCCGTTCACAGTGGCGTCCCAGAGACCGCACGAGCCTCTACCGGTTAACCGAACTCGTCGGCCGCTGGTCCATGGTCGATATCTATGTGGTCACCATTCTGGTCGCGCTGGTCAAACTCGGTGCCATAGCCGACATTGAAGCAGGGCCTGCCGCTGTCTACTTTGCCGCCGTGGTGGTGACGACCATGTTTGCTGCAAACAGCTTTGATCCCCGTCTCATCTGGGATGTTCTTGAGGAGGAAGTATGACTGATCGTTCAGCGATCGAACCGGGCATCGCCGATCCTGTCACCCGGGTCAAGCGCCGTTTTTCCGTTGTGTGGATCGTGCCGCTGGTGGCACTTGCCATCGGCGGCTGGCTGGCATTCAAGGCCATCCGTGACAAGGGGCCGACCATCACCATCACCTTTGTCACCGCCGATGGCCTCGAAGCCGGTAAAACCAAAATCAAGTTCAAGGATGTGGACATCGGCCAGGTTGAATCCATTG
>JAAYDD010000282.1 GCA_012729435.1 Desulfobulbus sp. | reverse complement strand
GGCGTCGTCAAGCGGTAAGACACAAGGTTTTGATCCTTGCATTCGGGGGTTCGAATCCTCCCACCCCAGCCAATTTTAAGAAAGTAGGAAGCAGAGCCTCCATGCCTAAAAAGATGAAGGTGTTCACCGGTAATGCCAACCCGGCTATTGCTCAGGAAATCTGCGACTATTTGGGCACCCCCCTGGGGGCGGCCGAGGTGAAGCAGTTTTCCGACGGAGAGATCTCGGTCGAGATTGGTGAGAACGTCCGCGGTGCCGATGTCTTTGTTGTTCAGCCCACATGCACGCCTGTCAACGATCATCTGATGGAGCTGCTGATCATGGTCGATGCGTTGCGTCGTGCCTCGGCGCGCCGGATCACGGCGGTGATGCCCTACTACGGGTATGCACGGCAGGACCGAAAGGTCCGCCCCCGGGTACCGATCACGGCGAAGGCGGTTGCCGAGATGCTGATGGTGGTGGGGACTCGTCGTGTGCTCTGTATGGATCTTCATGCCGGACAGATTCAAGGGTTTTTTAATATTCCCGTTGATCATCTGTATGCTGCTCCCATCATCTTAAAATATATCAGAGAGAAGTTTACGGATGTGGTCATGGTGTCCCCTGACGCCGGAGGAGTCGAGCGGACCCGTGCCTTTGCCAAACGTCTTAATGCAGGACTTGCGATCATTGACAAACGTCGTGAACGTGCCAATGAATGCGAGGCTCTACATGTTATCGGCGACGTTGCCGGTAAAACAGCCATCCTGCTGGACGATATGGTGGATACCGCCGGCACTCTCTGTGGAGGTGCGGAGATATTGAAGAAGGTGGGCGCTAAGGAAGTGCACGCCTGCTGCTCACACGGGGTACTGTCTGGCCCTGCCGTTGATCGTATTGAGAAATCCTGTCTTAAGTCACTTCTGGTCACTAACTCTATCCCTCTTCGAGAAGATGCCAAACAGTGTGATAAGATCACTGTTCTGTCAGTCGGTGCGTTGCTGGGCGAGGCGATCAGACGGATTCATAACGAAGACTCTGTCAGTTATTTGTTTGTATAATAATCTATAACTATAAGTTCTGATTAGGAAGGTTCCCGAGAAAAAAGGGGGGGAGGTTTGTATGTTGCAGGTACGGTTGAACTCCACAGTTCGCACGGTTTTTGGAAAAGGACCTATGCGGCAATTGAGGATGCGTGATTTAACGCCCGGAAACATGTACAGTGGGGGGAAGACACCCGTGTCGCTTCAACTTGATACTGCCCAGCTGTATAAGAATCTTCTCTTTATTCAGGGACGGAATGCTGTAATCACCCTGCAGGTCGAGGGTGATGATGTGCCGGAGAGGCATGTGCTTGTTCAAGAGATCCAGAAAGATTCCGTCACCGGTGAACTGATTCATGTTGATTTCCTTGAAATCGACTTGCAGAAGGCTGCCACATTTACTGTGCCGGTTAAGTATGTTGGTACTGCCAAAGGTGTAGACCTGGGCGGCGAGCTGCATGTTTTTAAAACCAGCGTTAAGCTGCGGGGCTGTCCTCTGGACATACCCGATCTCATTGAAGTGGACATTACCTCTCTTGAGCAGGGTGGACCGGGGCTGACTTATAACGATTTTCCCATTCCGGCCAACGTCGAAATGATGGAAAAGGCCAGTGTAACATGTGTGGCAGTTCACTGACCAATTGACGTGCTGCACTGTCAGTACTTCTGGATTTTTCAACGAGTCGGGATTTTTTCCGACTCGTTTTTGTTTCATCTCCCGTAGCCTCATGTCAGGAAAGCGTTTTTTATTAGTAGGGTTGGGGAATCCAGGGAACAGGTATCATCTGACCCGGCACAATATCGGCTTTTTCTTTATTGATTACCTTGCCGACAGTTACGGGTGGAAAATTGATACACTGAAAATGAAGGGCTGTTACTGTCAGGGACGTCTTTGGGGAGCTCAAGTGTTGCTTTTGAAGCCACAGACCTATATGAACCGGTCCGGTGAATGTGTGCGCAGCTTCGTTGATTACTTTAAGATCTCATTGGAACATCTGCTTGTGTTCCATGACGATATTGACCTCCAGTCAGGTCGGGTCAAGGTGGTGAGTAAAGGAGGTGCCGGAGGACACAATGGTGTCCGGTCAATTATTCAGCACCTCGGTACACAGAATATAAATCGGCTCAAAATAGGTATAGGCCGGCCAGCAGGTGATGCCAATGGAAAACAGCAGTCTGTCGAGCAGTTCGTCTTGTCACCTTTAGACCAAGTTGAACTCAGTCTTTTTGAGCAACGGCGGACCGTTGTCGCGGAGGCAACGAGTCTTTTTATTCGCGAAGGAGTGCAAACGGCCATGAATCGAATCAATGGCCTGGCTTTGTAACTCTTCATCAAGCTGTGGACAGGTGCTTGAATCGAAGAAAATAATAGTTTATCAAGGAGTTGAGTGGAAAAATATCTACGGTTTTTCAGTAGACGACGCGTCGGTTTTGCGATCGATGAAAAAATATGGTAGACTGCTGTCTTAAAAATAGGCAGACCATTCTGCAGCCGATCAGCGACGGTCCCGCTAGTTTTTGGAGGAGCGTGTGTTTACAGAAGGAGATATGGCAGTTTATCCGGCCCATGGAGTCGGACTCATACAGGCTATAGAAACACAGACTATTGGTGGTGTGGATCAGAGATTTTACGTAATGAAAATCCTTGATAATGACATGACCATTATGATCCCTACCGCCACGAGTGCGAATGTGGGGCTCAGGGCAATTATTTCCCGGGATGAGGTGTCCAAGGTCATAGACATTCTTAAGGATCGTGATGTCAAAATAACGGCGCAAACCTGGAATCGACGATACCGTGAATATATGGAGCGGATTAAAACAGGCTCTGTATTTGAGGTGGCAACAGTACTGAGAGATCTGTTTCTGCTTAAAGAAGATAAGGATCTGTCGTATGGTGAGCGAAAAATGCTTGATACCGCTAAAAACCTGTTGGTGAAAGAGTTGTCTCTCGCCAAAGAGATGGAAGAGGCGAAGATAGAAAAACAGATAGAGAAGCTTTTCTGCTAAAGGCTTTCCTCTCTTGCTCGTATGCAGAGATG
>JAAYDD010000281.1 GCA_012729435.1 Desulfobulbus sp. | reverse complement strand
TGCGCCTCCTTTGCCTGGGATGCTTCAGCCGACAGACGGACCAGCAGTTGGGTGTAGGCCTCCAGTAAATGGCCCACATCCGTACTCGGCCGGTTATCTATCTTAGGGGATCCGGTTTGCAGTGATCCGGTCTGCCTTCCATAACGTTTTAAAAATTTACGCTGCTCATAGGTTGCGGGGTTGGCGTTCCGGCCCTTCATTGTTTTTTGCGCCAACTTAAAATCAAAACCACGCCGTAAAAGATACGCCGCTATAAATGTACCTGTGCGTCCATGTCCGAGTCGACAGTGCACAAGTACTTTTTTATTCAGATAGATACTCTCATCCAACCAATCAAGCGCCTTCTCCATGGCTTCTAGATCAGGTGCGCATTCATCAACCACCGGTAAGTAGTACACCTCAAAACCGCTGCCTTCCTCTATCTCGTGCAGATCGCAAAATTCTCCGCATAAATTGACAATGGCACGAATACCCTGCTCTCTGATGGAATCCAAGTCCTCGTACGACATGGGTGCATGCCCCGTAGCCAGATGATCTGTAATCCAGTGCATTTGATACATGGCAAACGATCCGGTCTAATTTTTTTTCTGATTGAGAAAGTTGGTCATTTCATTGAAAAAATCCTGAACAAAGGGTTCAATATCTTCAGTCTGCATACTCATATCAAGTAACTTGGTTTTTCCCAGGAGATACCCCACCTGTGTCAGCACAGCCAGAAGTTCGGGGGCGGCCAGGGTCTGTACCCGTGCATCAAGAAGATCACCTCGGACACGGACCTCAAAGTCCAACTGTTCAAGGATCCGTTGCAGCAGAACAATCCGGATCACTTTTCCCTCATAATCCCCACCTCCGCCGGCAAACCGTAACTGGCAATAGTTCGCCCTGTCCACCTCGCCGCACAGACAATCGAGCAGGGTGAAATGAAAGCCAAAACGCATATTCAGATTGAGATAGTCCGGACTGACGATGGCATAGGAAGCATACTCCTTGGTTACTCCGACACTGATTCCCCCGGAAAGAGCGGTATCGCTGAATCCTTTCCAATCAAAATGCATGTGGTTATGCCAATCAACCCTGGGATGACTCAGGCCTTTCCAAAGCGCGACAAAGGGTTCGGAATGGAGCTCGTGCGGGGCGATATCCTCTCTTCCCTCCTGATCAAAGGCCCCGCCAACATCAAGCAGGTAAATATCCAGAGGGACATCGGTCAGTAATTTCCGGCAGCGAGCTGAAGTGTTTCCGGCCATGCTTCCAAGGCCGAACATGATCTGCACGGCCTTTTCATGGCTAAAACGGATGATATCATGCAAGGAGCGGCACGACTGTGCGCGGAACTCCGGAGAAGAAGGATCCAGAAGATGAAGCGGAGCAATGTAGTCAAGCATTGATCGCAATTTACGCCGATACGATGAATCAGGGAGATCCTTTTTTTTCTCCAGGTCTGTGCGGAGTCCGGCAACCATTCCCGGATACACACAACCTCTGGTGCCGTCCACCGTCACTTCCATTCTCTCGTCCAGGACAGAAAGCGCTCCCTGAGCTTCAACGAGCAACACGACCCCAAACTCACGGCATACTGTAGCGAAATGACCGGTTACAGACCCCTGTTCACAGACAACAGCGGCAAGTCTGGGAATATACCGGGCCAGGCTGGGTGGGATATGCCGGGTAACAAGGATGGCCTGCTCCATGATCTCAACTTCACTTCCGGGCTGGAAGTGTTGAACAATCCCGTGGGCGATCCCCTTTGATGCAATACGGGCATCGGTAAGAACTGGCGTAATATCTGGCAGTTCAACTGCCGGATGTTCTTCTTTTTCCTGATCTTCCATCACCGCCAGCGGCCGCGCTTGCAGGATATAGAGGTTGTCCTCTCCATCGATCGCCCACTCAATATCTTGCGGTACACCGAAAAAATGCTCAATATCCCGAGAAACCTGCGCTATACGCACAGCCTGATCTCTCCGCAACGATGAGGCTCCACCTGATCTGCAGTGAAGAGATGCGCCCTTGTCGCTCTCACCTTTTTCATCCGGTTGACAATGTTTTCGCACCGCCTCAGGATCTTCAGTTGGTGTCAGGCTGCCGGCGGCAAAACAGTACGTATCAGGAACAGTCTCTCCACTGACAAGAGCGAGACCGAGCCCGGAAACAGCGTGAACCAGCAGTTCCCCGCGTTCAGTTGCTATTGGATCACGGGTGTACACCACTCCGCTCGTTACCCCGTCAATCATCCTCTGTACGACGACCGCCATGGCCGCATCCTCATCACTGATACCTGCATGTATTCTGTACAGAAGGGCTTCGGGAGAGTATTTGGAAGCACAGACCTCAAGATACGCCCCCAGCAGTCCGGTCCGGTCAACGCCTAACACGGAGTGATACTGGCCGGCAAAGCTATGTTCCCCATCTTCATGCAATGCTGAAGAACGTACCGCGACTGTAAGGGGAGAACCCCACTCGTTATCGGCTAAGACGTCGTACTCTGCCAGTACAGCTTCACTGATATGATTTGGTATCTCCATGTTTTGCACCAGAGTCATCAGCGCATGGGAGATCCGGTTCAGGTTTGCAGGAGAATCGAGATCCAGACCGGTCAGCAAAAGGTCTATAGCCGGTCGCAACTTGTTATGGGCAACCAAGAGATCATATGTTGTGGCACTGATCGTAAACCCTTCGGGAATGCGGATGCCCAGGCCATGCTGCAGGGCCACCAGGTTGTGACACTTATTACCGGTCAGTTTTGCATCAACAGGACCGTCATGACCAAGGACAAAGTGTGGAATTAAAAACTGTTCCGGAGGAGCGAGAAGTAATGTTACATAAAAGTCGTACTTGGAATAGTATTCACGTAAAGGACCTGCCAGACCTGGCTGCATCCGATCCAAGGAGGTTATCATGCCTGAAACTGCCGCAGCAAACTGACGGTACCGACTGCGGATCCTGGCAAAATCCTCCGGTTTATTCTCATAGTAAAGAGCCTCCAGGTCCGCCATCAGTTCATGGCTCTTCCCATCAAAATCGAGAAGCTCTTTAAATGCCTCATAGGTCTGCTGGACAACCCGGTCAGGTGCCAGCAGTCGCATTGACCAATGCTTTAGAGCTGCCTTAACCACGTATCTTCATCCTCACCTTGCTCGCGAAAATGATCAAATCCCTGATAAGTTATGATTTTTTCTTCCTGTAGACCGTCAGGCCTTGTGTAAATGAGAGTAACACCTCTGCCAGTGACGATGGTTCCAACAGGGGACAGTTGGAGGTCACAGTCCTTGCCGATAGCCAGCAACTGATCACGCGCATCAGCGGCTGCAGTGAACAGCAGCTCATAATCGTCACCACCTTTAATCGCCCAGTCTTCAGGCTCTCCACCGATTGCCCCGGCAACGTCATGAAGAGCACTGATTCCCGGCAACGATCGAGAGTGAATTTTCGCACCCACCCCCGACTGATTACATAAATGCGCCAGGTCAGTGGCCAACCCGTCGGAAAGATCCATCATTGCATGCACGAGACCACTTGCACCCAACTTTTGTCCGGCCTCAACCCTGGCGGTCGGATTCAGATGCTGTTCTCGAAAGGGATGCCACCGACTGTTATCCGGTTCGAAAGCAGACCGCAGGAGCTCCAAACCGGCGGCAGCAAATCCCAGAAAACCACTGAC
>JAAYDD010000280.1 GCA_012729435.1 Desulfobulbus sp. | reverse complement strand
TCCGGAGAGAGTCGGTCCATATGGTGTTCAGCATGCGATAATTCGAGCCGAACATCTGGACTGCCTCTGCTGCCGTAAGCGATCCTGCGACCATCAGCGATGCATGGAGGAGATTACGACCGCTGAAGTCTTTAGTCGGGTTATGGATTTTATTGGATCCGCGGAATCTAAGAGACCCGTTTAAGCGGAGGAGAGGAGGGAGGCGTCGATTGAATGTGCAGCTCGTAGAATTTTGCGTACTTGTAAAATGTACTCTCGAAATTATACAGAGCAATGATAAATCCAGGCCACCCGTCGAGAATTCCCCGTTTGAGAATATAGGTATGAAAAAACGACCAGATCCCGTGCGTCAGCGCCGTCCAAACCGAACAGGGGCGCCTGTTGTTCAAAACAAGCTTGTCAGCTCCTAATGTGGAGTACTTGTTGGCCTTATGCATCAACTCATCAAGGCGTTTAAAGGGCATTTGCCAGATGGCATGACGGAAGTAGCCCACCGGTTTTTGCGTGTTGATGAGAAACTCCTCATGAACCGGATCGTCCTCCTTGAAAACGAGAGTTCCTTTTTTAAACAACTGTGGCTGTCGGTAGTCAGGATAAAAGCCGGAATACCGAATCCATCGTCCCATGAAATAATTCCTCCGGGGAACATAGTAGGCATCGGCTTGCGGATTGTTGAGACAGGAAAAAATTTCATCCCGCACTTCAGGAGTGCAGCGTTCATCCGAGTCGAGTGAAAATATCCAGTCGTGCGTGCAGGCCGCCATCGCCTGGTTTCTGAGGTCGCCAAAACCTTTGAAGGGGATCTGTATCACCCTGGCACCCAGTTCTTCAGCGAGCGCAGCGGTGTTGTCCTGACTGTGGGAATCAGCGACAACAATTTCATCTGCCCAAAGAACTGAGTTGATGGCATCCCGGATTTTGTCAGCCTCATTAAAGGCGATAATGTAGACGGAGATTTTGTTCATGCTTGACGTATTACCTGGTGGGGAGGACGAACTTTGGTGGCGCTGGCCAATTGAACTACAATACGGTCGGTTTTATGCAAACGCCCAACCAGGGTGCGGAAGAGATGTCTTGAAACGTCCGGATATTTTTCGATGAGTTCCGAAAGCTTGTCTCCTGGATAACGTTTGATTGTGCAACGGCCGACGGATATGATGGAGGCTGAACGAGGTTCTTCTAAAATAGCGGCCATCTCCCCGAAATATTCCTCCGGTTCCGTGATTTCCGCTATTTTTTTCCCGGACCGGAGGACAGCCACCTTACCGCGGATCAGTTTAAAGAAATCCCGGTCCTTGTTACCTTCCTGAATGATAATGTCACCATCCTCATATTCTTCAACATCAGGATTGACAAGATAGGCGGGAAGACTGTCTTCATGGGCAACAGTACGTCTGAGAACCTCTTCAAGACTGGTGATTCCCTCACGGGCCTTCTGCAAGGCGGCTTCACGCAGAGTATACATGCCCTCCTGTATCGCTACTTTACGTAACTGCTCTTCCGAAACCTCCGCTTGAATAGCCTCGGCCACTGCTTCAGTAACTTCCATCAGCTCAAAGAAACCAACCCGGCCACGATACCCCATACCATTGCATTCCGGGCATCCTTTGGCCTTAAACAGTTGAAGTTCGTCAAGCTCACTCTCTTTGAAGCCCGCATTAAGAAGTGTGCGCTGATCGTATGTTGCAGGGGTTTTACACTTCTGGCACAGACGTCTGCCCAATCGCTGAGAGAGTACCATTGTCAGAGAGGAAGCAAGTATATAAGATGGAATACCGATATCGACCATACGGCTGACAGTGGCGGGAGAATCGTTCGTATGCAGTGTGGAGAACACCAGG
>JAAYDD010000279.1 GCA_012729435.1 Desulfobulbus sp. | reverse complement strand
TACGATGGTTTTATCCTGGCTGCTGCCGGATTTCACGTGCACATGATTGAGGCCAATCCCGTGGTAGCAGCACTGCTTGACGACGGCCTGGAACGTGCCCGTCATCATCCCTCCCTGGTCTCCGTGACCGACCGTATCCGACTGACCACTGGTGAGGCTCAAAACATTCTCGCCCGCCGGATGCACCATCCGGACGTTATCTATCTGGATCCGATGTTTCCCCAACGCTCCAAATCAGCGCTGGTCAAGCAGGAATTACGCCTTCTCCAGCTACTCACCGCTCAAACAATCTCGTCCCCTGAACAATTACTGCGACAGGCACTGGCTGCCCGACCAAGAAAGGTTGTGGTTAAACGGCCGCGCACCGGCTCCGCTCTTCTCAATTTGCGGCCGTCTTATACGGTCAGAGGCAAAGCCATTCGATTCGATGTCTATGTTGGCCCGGGAACCGACTCAGTACACCGTTAAAAGCAGAGCAAAACCCGACGTTCAACAGTGGGCGGCCTTTTTCAAAGCTGAAGCCACAGCTGTCTTCTGCTCCTCTGCCAGTACTATAGGCACCTGAAACGTCAGAGCACGCTCCATGATCGCTGCAGAGAGCGGCAGGGCCTTCGGGTCATACACAACTCGCCGTTTTCCATGGGCTGCAAACGGCCACTAATTATGACAGTAACTTTTGCCCTGTAACAGCTGTTCCCAGTTGGGATAGTAATACCACCCGTTTTCACTCCAGCGGATCGCACCCGCACCATGGTCAAGAAGCACCTGATTAACGGCAGCCGCCCGCTCTTTATCCGGAAGAAAAAAGGTGAAGAAGGTCGATGAATCACCATCTCGGTCCAAAATCTCACGAAACTCGACTTCAGGAAGCACACTGACAGCCTCCTGAAAAAACTGCTTATTACGTTTTTGAGCAGCAACAATACCATCAAGCTTGCCTAACTGGGCCAGGCCGATCGCCCCCTGAATTTCCATCATCCGGTAGTTGAATCCGATGAAGGATCTCCCCTCACCGCCGCGACCACCCGGATTAGGCACATGATCATGCCCATGATCATGGTATTCGGACATCCGTTGCCATAACCTCTGGTCATTGGTGATACACATGCCGCCCTCACCTGTGGTGATGGTCTTGACCGAATCAAAAGAAAAAGTACCGATAGCACCAAAACTACCGAGATGACGACCGTGCAGATGTGCGCCGGCAGCCTGGGCGGTATCCTCGATCACCGGAATACCATGCTGATTGGCAATGGCCATGATCTCTTCGATCCGCGCCTGGGCGCCCATCATATGGACAGGAATGATCGCCCTGGTTCGCGGAGTGATCTTCTTCTCCAGATCTGCCGGATCCATGTTAAGGGTCAAATCAACTTCCGTAAAAACCGGAATTGCGCCGCAATCAAGTATTGCCTCCCAGGTTGCGACAAAGGTAAATCCCTGCGTGATAACCTCATCACCTGCACCAATGCCGAGGGCAGCCAGCGCCACTTTAAGAGCAGCCGTACCGGACGTCACCGCCTGCGCATAAGCTGTGCCGGTGTAATCAGCAAAAGCCCTTTCAAACTCAAGCACCTTCCACCGTCCTTTACGCTGGGCTGCGAATTCATAGCGAAACAGCACACCACTGTCCAGCACCTCTAACACCTGTTGTTTTTCCTCTGCTCCGAAAACTTCAAACCCGGGCACAATCCACCTCATTTATAAAAAAATTATACTGAGACATCCTTAGAATACACTACGTTCAACCACGCTGCCGGGGCAGGACAAATCCATTATCAATCAACCTGACTTTGCCGGCCTTCCCCTCAACAAACACTGCCAGTGCCAGAACAGTCCACTCATCCACAACCTCTATCGGCTCCAAAGTTTCACTGTTGACAAAGCTCACATAATCCACAGTTGTGCCGGCAAACGAATGTATATGTTTTTCAAGCAGTACAGTCAGTGCAGCTGTTGACAGCTGCCCCTGTCCGGCCTGAGCCTGGGCGAGTTGCAGGGCGGTGAAGAGACTTAAGGCTGCTGCCCTGTTGGCGGGATCAAGGTTCGCATTACGGGAACTCATGGCCAGTCCATCTTTTTCACGGACAGTCGGATGCCCAACGATGCGAACCGGCAGATTCAGGTCGGCCACCAGACGACGAACTATGGCGAGCTGCTGAAAGTCCTTCTCTCCGAACACAGCAACATCCGGTTGAACAATGTTCAGCAGTTTACTGACGACTGTGGCAACTCCGGCAAAGTGAACGGGCCGGCTTTTGCCGCAGAGATGGGCGGCCAACTGCCGCACCTGCACCTCGGTTTGAAACCCCTTCGGGTACATCAGCTCTGGTGTCGGAGCAAATACCACAGCCACCTGTTCCTTCTCTGCCAGTTGGATATCCCTTTCAAAATCACGGGGATAACGATCAAGATCTTCGTTGGGACCGAATTGGGTCGGATTGACGAACAGGCTGACCACGAGGAAATCACAAAGGCTTGCGGCCGTTCGCATCAAACTGAGATGCCCCTCGTGGAAAAAACCCATGGTCGGCACAAGGCCGACGGTTGCCCCGGAACGGGTCTGTGCCCTGGACCAGGCTTGCATCTCCTGAGGATGGTGAATTACTTGCATCATTTCTTCAACTGCCCGAGTCTGGACTGTATCAGTTCACGGATCGGATCCGCCTTTTCCTGTCCGCCCTGTACCCCTGACATTTCTAAATATTTCTCATACATGGCCACAGCCTCTTCCTTTTTACCGTTTTGTTCGTACAATCTTCCCAACGCACGATAAGCCTCTGCAGCAAACCACTCATTTCCCGAAAGCTGGGTATAAAAACTGATTGCCCTGTCTGTCTGGTTTTCCGCTTCACACAGGCCTGCCAGCCTGCTAAGCACCAGCGGTTTGAGGGGCATATCCGGACTGAGCGTATCGTTCAGCTCCTCCAGGAGGGCTATGGCCTTACCGCGTTGCTCCTCCTGTACGTAGAGATTGGCCAACTCAATCTTCGCCCACCGGCCAGCGGCATAGCCCCCATACTCCTGTGTCACTTTTTCCAAAAGATGTTTTCTGTCCTTCTGGGCGACAAGAGCGGCGTCCAGGGCGGAAGCAGCTTTTGTTTCCTGTAATTCCTGATAGGTGGTGTAACCGGAGATGGTCACAAACGAGACAACAACAACGACAACAGCCGTCCAGATCGACCGTTGATGGCGTCGCATAAATGCGATCACCTTGGGCGGCAGATTGAACTGCTCCAGCAGACCCTGGGGAGTTAATAGTTGTTGTTTAATAGCGGCATCTCGATTAACGGTTGTCTGTTCCGCCATGCGGGACATCTCCTGTAAAATCTTTATGAACTTAAAAAACGACACATCGTGTCAATGTGACCCATTATACAGTGCACCACGTGTGGGACGAGTCCATACAGGCTGCATTCAGCCCAAAACAATGAATTATACCGTGACAAACAAAAAAAGCACGAGCCAATCGGTGATATCTCCACAAAAACGATCAAAACATCCTGAACCACGACCAATGCTGATCGCATATGTATGACCTTCGCCTGCTCACTGTCAGTGAGCTCAACACCACTATTCGCAGTCTGCTGGAGGGAAGTTTTCCTTTTGTCAGTGTTGTCGGTGAGATCTCGAACGTACATCGCCCCTTTTCCGGGCACCTTTATTTTACCCTCAAGGATACCAACGCGCAGATCAGGGCGGTTCTGTTTAAGATTCAGCAGCGTTATCTGACCGAATTACCAGCGGACGGCGCACAGGTCATCTGCCGGGGACGTATCTCAGTATATGAACCACGGGGAGATTACCAGCTGATCGTGGACACCATCGAACCCCGCGGTGCCGGTGCGCTGCAACAGGCATTCGCAGATCTCAAACATCGACTGGCGGCAGAGGGGTTATTTGACGCCCATCTGAAACGGCCGCTGCCGCCTTACCCTCGCCATATCACTCTGATAACATCCCCTCACGGCGCCGCGGTCCACGACTTCATCCACATTGCCACTCGCCGCTTCCCGCCGATCCGGATTGCTGTCTATCCGGCAGCTGTGCAAGGAGACCAGGCAGCCCGTGATATAATAGAAGCCCTCGCCACGATCAACTCCTCCGTAGCCACTGATCTGATCGTTCTCTGTCGCGGAGGCGGTTCCCTTGAAGACCTCTGGGCTTTTAACGATGAACAGCTGGCTCGCGCCATCCGACGCTCAACCGTACCGGTGGTCAGTGCCGTTGGTCATGAGATCGATTTCACCATTGCCGATTTTGCCGCTGACTTCCGTGCGCCGACACCGAGCGGGGCAGCAGAATTACTCGTACCCGATGGATCCGCACTGCGAAAAAATCTCGACGATCTCCGTGTGCGTATGACGCACAACCTCCGATTCACCGTGAACGAAAACAGCCGCCGCCTGCAACTGGCCCGGCAGAGACTGCTCCTGGTACCCCATCTGCTTGATCGGCTGTGTCTTCATCTTGATCACCTCAGCATCCGTCTTAAACGTTCTTTTATCGGTACGCTTGTTGACAAACAACATGATCTTGATCAGGCCGCCCTGCATCTCACCCGGCTGGACCCGAAACATCGATATGACATCCACCGTCAGCAATTGCACAACCTGAAAAAACGACTGATCCGGGCAGGCGCATCAGTCCTCTTAAGCAAGAGAGCGCAGCTGACAAAAAGTGTCAGTATCCTGGACGCTGTCAGTCCATTGGCAACATTGGCCAGGGGATACTCAGTGGTTCGTCTGACCAAAGGCAGAAGACGCTTAATAACAGAGGCAAAACAGGTACAGATCGGCACTCTGGTAGAGATACTTCTTCATCAGGGCC
>JAAYDD010000278.1 GCA_012729435.1 Desulfobulbus sp. | reverse complement strand
TGACAGTATCACTATCCGTCAGCAGCTCATGGCATTACTGACAGACCAGACGCTGGGTGCACGGGAACTCTCACAGGCGCTGCATCAATCGGAAAAAGAAATTTATACACACCTGCAGCACATTGCCCGCAGCCTGAAAACTGAAGGCCGATCATTAAAAATCGACCCGGCAGTCTGTCTGAGTTGCGGCTTTGTTTTCAGGCATCGTCAGCGGCCCGAACCACCGGGTCATTGCCCTAACTGCCGGAAAACCCGAATCCGCCGACCACAGTACTACATTGACTGATGTGTCCGGTCCCTTGTTATCCCTTATCTGTGCAGATCTCTTATGATCTTATTAAACGCCCTCTTCCCGGTTCTTGCTCTCATTGCCTTCGGTGCAGCAGCTCAAAATTGGCATATCACTGACACTGCATTTTTCCGCACCTCGGACAGGCTTGTCTATTTTGTCTTCTTTCCGCTTATGCTGTTCTGGAAAATAGGCGCCGCACCACTCCACTTCGGTGACGGCTGGCGTTACCTTTCCGCCTCGTTCATGACAGTGATAACGGTCTGCATACTCAGCCTGCTCTACATCCGGCTGCGACCGCTCACCTCTTTTCAGGCCGGCTCGTTTAACCAGGGATGTTATCGGTTCAACACCTATATCGGTATGGCCGTACTCATCAACGCCTTTGGGGAGGCTGGAGTACAGTTGTACGGTATCCTCATCGGGCTGATCATACCGGTTATCAACGTGCTCTGCGTCTCTGTCCTCATCTGGTATGACACCAGCAGCAACCGGACCGGCAACCGTTTCGCCATAACCGTCAAAAACCTGCTCGCCAATCCGCTGATCATCGCCTGCGTATGCGGTATCCTCTATTCAAAGCTCATTGGCTTCTTCCCCACCCCTGTTGACAACACCCTTAAGATGATGTCACAGGTCACCCTGCCCCTGGCTCTCTTTTCGATCGGCAGCAGTCTGACCTTCTCCAGCCTGCGTGCCAACATCGGCCCGGCATGTATGGCCGCAGTCTTCAAACTGGCACTCCTGCCGTTAATCGGCCTGGTTTACCTCTGGCTCTTCAATGTGACCGGGCTTGCCTGGAAGGTCAGTCTCTTTTTTTTCGCCCTGCCAACGTCAACAGCGATCTACATTCTTTCTTCCCAGCTCAACTCTGATACCGAGCTTGCTTCGGCAATCATCGTCACCTCAACCCTCCTGTCCTTTGTTTCCATGTCTCTGGTCTTACTGCTGATTGCCTGATTGAAGCGTAGCTGAAAGAACAACAGGAGCAGCAGAAAATCATAACTGTCTTTCCAAAAATCTGTATGAAAAGGTGACTGGTTTTACTGCTGATCCGGTATCACCGGTGCAGCACCTCAACAAGGGCGACTGTGGTAAAAAACCACTGTCCCTCATCCTTGAGCATCTCAGCGCGAAACTCCTGCACATCAGCCATGGGTTCACCGGTTCGAGTGCCGAGAAGGCGCAGTGTTCCCTGTACTGTGGCCCTCTTTTCCGCGAGTATATCAATACTGACATCATAGAGAGTCACATCAGCCCTGGTAAAAGAAGACCGGATCATGGCGATCCGGTCCTGGATCTGGTGACGACCGTACGTTCCTTTAAACTGCACGGTTTCCACCTGGAGCTCGCAAGGATCCTGAAAGAGCTCTGCAATCTTATGCGCTCTGAGTTGTCCTTCGAGAACGTTCTCGCCCTCCTTTTTTGTTCCTGCCTTTTCAATGACCGCCAGCCTGGTGCGAATTGCCCGGGCCTCATTCGGCCACAGCCAGAGAAGACCGCCACCTCCAATCAGAACAATCAACCCAGCGATCAACAGATTTTTCATCGTCATCAGAACACACCTCCCAGTATCCGCTGGACATCCACCTGTCCCATATGATGCCGCTCCAGGGGGACAGAACGATTATCCCCGACCACGTAGACCTTCCCTGGTTCAACTTTCCGCGGTGGCAGGTTCCACGGGAACGGTCGACTGATATAAGGTTCTTCCACCTGGCGACCGTTGACCAGTAAAACACCGTCACGAAATTCGACAGTTTCTCCGGCAAGTGCAATGATTCGTTTCAGTAACACTACCTGCCGGCCGGCAAAACGAATCGCAACCACATCTCCATGACCCGGATTTGAAAAAAGGTATCGTCCTCTCCAGCAGAATGTAAATGATCCGTCCTTATAGGTCGGCTCCATACTCTGACCTTCAATCCGCAGAGGTACAAGAACATGGGTAAAGATCAACACAGTTATCACAGCCAGCACGGTTACCCGCAGGAGAAATCGAGAGGTAAGTTGAGGCAGAAAAAATCGACGGAAAAAAGATGTGGCCATATGCGTTTCCACTGGTATCAGGCTGACATGTGCGCCTGCGCAATCGCACTTCTCTTGGTTAATCCGTATCCGGAACGTGGTTGATGCTGCTGTTGCAGATGTATTGCTCAAAAAGGGAAAAAGACATATACCAGGTGCGCAGTTCCATCTTCCTGATATAGTAATCGTTCCTGCACCCGTTTTATAGCCAACAGGATCTTTACCCTATCTCACCATTGTACACAGCAGGAGAGGGTTTATGAAATTTTCTGCGTTAATCCGAAGCAGGCAAAGTGTCCGTGCATATGCAGCGCATCCGATGGAACCGGAAAAGCTGGATCAGCTCATTGAAGCGGTGCGGCTGGCACCGTCTGCATCCAACTCACAGCCATGGAAAATTGTCATGGTGACGGATCCGGCCCTGAAAGATCAGGTGGCACATGCCACCTACAGCACGCTTGTCTCGTTTAACAGGTTTGTTCCTCAAGCGCCTGTTCTAGCGGTGTTTGTTATTGAGCGTCCCAAGGTAATCACTCAGATCGGAGCTGTATTGAAAAAGAGAGATTTCTCCCTTATTGATATCGGTATTGCCGCAACGCACTTCTGTTTACAGGTAACGGCATTAGGGCTGTCCACCTGCATGCTTGGCTGGTTTGATGAGAAGACCGTGCAGAAAGTGCTGCAGATTCCCAGAAACAAACGCATTGGTCTTTTAATCAGTCTGGGATATGCGTCTGAAGATGACTTGATACGAGAAAAAAAGCGAAAAAACAAGGAAACTATGAGCAGTTACAACCAATACTGATCAACCGATCTGAAGAACGTCAGCTTTTACAAAGGGATGCCGATGTTGTGGACATTATTTTATCTTTGATGGGGATTTCACCGTATTCTCTGGAAAAATAAAACCTCGTTGTTGACAAGCTCGAGCACTTCGCATTGCTCTCATTATAAATCTTCATCTTCTGATGGAGAGGTCGTGTTCTGTAATATGACACACCAGCAGCCTGTCCCCTGATCGTTACTTCTGTCACGTTTTCAGATACATACATATCGAGGTGCCCGGCAGACTTCCTCAATCTGTTTTACATTGCCCCCTCTTTCTTAGCTGACTCAATATATCTCAGTCAGCCATACTGACAGCGGGGTCAACACACTCTGCCGGATGACCAGATGAGTTGTTATTATCTGTATCAATAGTGACCGTTACCGGCATGCCGAGTCGAAGTTCATGCTCCGGATCGCAGACAAAGATACGGGCCCGATAGACCAGTTTTGTTCGCAGCTCCGTTGTTTCCACGGTTTTCGGTGTGAATTCCGCAGTTGGTGAGATAAATCCCACCCAGCCCTCGTAGCTCTTGCCGGGATAGCTGTCGGTCTGGACACGGGCCTGCATACCTTCCCTGACTTTACCGAGATCAGGTTCGCTGATATAGGTCCGCGCCCACAACGGATTGGTTAACGCCAGGGTTAGAACCGGTGCCCCGGCTGCAGCCATGGCTCCGGGTTCAAGAATACGATTGCGAACAAACCCGTTTGCCGGCGCCTGAAGCCTTGCATCGATAACCCGTTGTTTTGCCAACTCATGTGCTGCCTGAAGCGCGGTCAGAGAGGCCTCGGCAGCAGCGATGTCCTCCTGACGAGGTCCTTCAACAGCCAAAGCCAATTCCTCTTTAGCAGCCTTCAAGGAAGCAAGCCAGGTGTCAACTCTGGCAGCGGCACTGTCAACCTCCTGTTGTGAGATACGATTGGTCACGCGCAGTGATTTTTTACGACTCAGGGTGAGTTGGGCATCACGAAGATTTGCCTGGGCCGAAGCAACCGCTGCTCTGGCACGTTCAATCTCCTGTGGCCTGCTCCCTTCATGAAGTCGCTTGACGATCTGAATCTGAGCTGCCACCTCTGCCTGAATGCGATCAACATCCATCTGCAGTCGGGTAGAATCCAGCTCGGCCACCACCTGACCTTGCGTGACTTGATCGCCCTCATCCACGGCCAGAGAAAGGATTCTGCCGCTGTCTTGAAAGGCCAGCTGTACTTCACGAATATCCACATTTCCGTAAACAGTCAAAGTTCCATTTTTATTATTTTTGCTGCTCTGGTCAGAACATCCGAACGCAATGAAAAGTAAACCAAAAAGCAGAACTGCACGAAAAAACTGTTTCATACACGACCTACACTATCATTTAGCCTGAGGTACAGAGTGTGTCATATCCATCAAATTTATAACCGCATTGCAATCTCACAACCTGCCCGACTACTGCCGGTCATTACCCTGTCACTCCTGCGACGATTATTCTTCATCATAAAATTACACCGTTAAGGGATGATACTGGGGAGTTGCAAGACTTTCCGTTACACAATGCAGTAACCGGAAGAGTATCGAATCAAAACCTCCTCTCGATGTTTCACAGGACTTTTTACCAAGGATACCACTGACAACAACTTCTTTCTCCTGTTCCAGTGCATATATGGTCATTTTATCAATTCTGCACCACCTTTTAACCCGAGATGAAGTTCAATGAACTCCGCAATTTCAAAGCTCTGATCCAGCCGGAAACGCAGCCTTTCAGACAAAGGCAGATCCGTTGCCACCGCCACAACACCTGTCACCTGTTCGTAAAGTAAAGGGCTGTGAGGATCTCTGCGAACCTCGATTTTAGGAACATCCGTACTGTGTTTGAATCCTTCCGCCAGAACCACATCAACTTCAGGAAAGAGCCATCGGGCCAGGGATCGAAGCTCCATATCCGGAGGGCGTAACTGCACGATGAGCTGATCCGGAGCCAATAAGGCAATACCATCAATTCCGGTTGCCCTGTACCGGGCAGTATCTGTAGAGGGTTGATCAATGAGAATATCGCGCTCTTTGGTGGATTTGATGACACCAACGGTATAGCCCTTGCGTTTCATGTGGGTAAGCACTTTGCAGATCAGGGTCGTTTTGCCGGAATTATGCCAGCCGATAAAACTGAGAACCGGCGGTGAATAGAATGGATCCGACGCTGAGGAAGACATATTCTCACCAAAAAAAGACTTTCATAACGAAAAGTTTGTTATTATACATGTATATAAAATAACAAGTTGTCTGATAACAACATGTTAGGCTGATCGGATTCTCTCTCATTGTCTTACGCAGCCTTCCTGCCCCTTCTCTTTGCGCATTCCAAGAACTGCGGAGTGTACCTGTTTTTTCACCGTAGGAGGAGTCTGTAATGCATTATCGCAGCATTGGTAAAGCCTGTCTTGCTGTTCTGATTGTTGCGGCCATTGCACTTGGCGGCGGGTTTATAGCTCTGCAGTCTGTGAACACGACGACCATAAAAGACGTTATCACCACACAGGTACGCGCTGTGACAGGGCGGACACTCCTCATCGGAGGACCCTTGAAACTCCAGTGGGGTCTTGTGCCAAGTCTCGTTACCACAGATGTATCCCTGTCAAACCCTGCCGGCTCCTCCCGTCCGGAGATGGTCAGGCTGCAGCGTCTTGAGCTGGAAATCTCTCTGATGCCGCTTCTTCATAGAGAAATAGTTGTTCACCGCCTTATTTTAACCGAACCAGATGTCCTTCTCGAAACCGAAATGGAAGGGCCAGGGAATCTTGATTTCACACCGGTCGATGATGCGTCTCGTGTTCAGGCCCTGGACAAACAGCTGTCAGAGCTGCCGGCCGATTCGGGTGCATTTACCTCTTTTCAGTTTATTGTCAAGGAGTTGAAAATCATCGGCGGTCATCTCACGTGGCACGATCGGGATATGCAAAAAACTGAATCCTTCCCGATCCATCACCTGATAATGCAACCGGAAACAGCCGATCAGGAACTCTTGAGGATTGATCTTTCCACCACCCTGCAAGGGCATCAAGTTGCTGTAAAAGGTCAGATCGGCTCTCCGTTCACTCCTGATCAGGGAAAACCATGGCCAGTGGATCTGGACATGACAACAACCGGTTTGCACATGCAGGTGCATGGAAGTGTGGCGGATATTGCTGCACAGCAGGGCGTGGCTCTTGCGTTTACAGTGGATGGGACGGAGTTCAGCGATGCAGTCAGGCTGCTGGGGCTGGACTCTCCGTACATACCGCCTCACGCCGGCAGTTTTCATTGTACAGGTCAGATGAATGGAGATATTTCGCAACTCCATCTGGACAAGTTCCTCCTTACAGCCGGAGACAAACAACTGTTACTCCTCACAGCTGAGGGAGCAATCAGGGATCTGGCCGGAACCATGACTGTTGATATGGACGCTGCAATCAACAGTACACAGCCTTCAACTCTGGCAGAACAGGCTGGACTCACATATCACGGCAGAGAATCATTTCATCTGGCCGGTCATATTCATGGAAGCGGTTCAAGCTGGAAAATCAGTAAAATACAGGCAGAGATCGGTGCTAACAACCTTGCCGGCGACTTGAATGTTCAGGTTGGTGAGCGACTGACCGTAACCGGCGCAGTCAGCAGCACGTTCTTCAATCCGGCTGATTTTCTTAACAGTGCTCCTGAAATGGCTGCAGCAGAAAAGCGGAGTCAGGAGACCACCGGCGCAAAACAAACGCATCGGGTTTTCCCGCAGACACCGTTACCGCTCAATCTCCTGACTCGTATCAACGCAGATCTTTCGCTGCAGATCAAAGAGTTGCCGATCAGTGGACAGCGTCTGCAGAATATTGCCTTGACAGCAGCTCTGCACAACGGACGACTGCAAGTTCATCCCCTGTACTGTGAACTGGCCGGTGGCATTCTCAGGGCAGATGTAACTGTGGATGCCGCGGGTTCCGTTCCCCTCGTTACTCTTCAGATACAGGGAAACCGGATTGTAATCGACCGTCTGATAGAAAACGCTGTAATCAGTGGAGCTCAAGGTGAACTGAAAATAAACCTGACTGCTCGCGGCAACTCGATCGCGACTCTGATGGCAACCTCCTCAGGAGAAGCCAGTCTCAGAATCGGTGAGGGACGACTGCGCAATACAACCCTGGATTCTTTCTCCGGAGATATCTTTGCCCAGATTATCAGACTGATCAATCCCTTTACCAAACGTGAAGCGAGTTCAAAGCTGGTTTGTGCAGCAGCACGATTCATCATCCGGGACGGTATGGCCACTGCTGACCAGGGAATAGGGCTGCGGACCTCTCAGGTGGATGTGCTCGGATCAGGAACGGTGAATCTGCGGTCCGAGAAAATTGAATTCTACATAACACCCAAACCCCACGGTCAAACCGGTATTTCGCTCGCCACCCCTCTTGCCGGACTGGTCAGAATAGAGGGCACCCTCGGAGCGCCTTCTGTCGGCATCGATACATCCGGAGTTCTTAAAACTGCGACTTCCGTCGGTGTCGGAATCGCGACCGGAGGGCTCAGCACCTTAGGAGAGTTTCTTCTTGACAGAACAAAAGCTGACGTTGATCCCTGTCAGACGGCACTTGGGTTGACACCAAAGACAAAACCTTCGCCACAATCATCCTCCCCGCTCAAGAATGTCGGGAAACCGTTGCAAAAACTCTTTGGCAGGTAAACGGACTTTCAAAAATCAGGCAAACTACAGAGGTTTTCCATTATGCCAAAACGAACAGCATCGGATAACAGTCTGTTCACAACAGCGATAGTTTTCCATCAGTTCAGGAAACAATCCCCTTTTTCAGGCGCCATCTCTTTACAGATAAATATGAAATAAGGTAGATGCACAATATCGTGCTCTTTTCACACGAGCTGTCTCCTGCTTATTTCCAACTTGAGGTAGTGACATGCGGCAGAAAGTAAAGAACATCGTGACCAACAAGTACTCCATCATCTTTACCGTGGCGCTGCTCCTTTACACTCTCTTCGGCTTTGT
>JAAYDD010000277.1 GCA_012729435.1 Desulfobulbus sp. | reverse complement strand
CCGGCGTGCACGGGCCGGGCGATTTCAGAGCCGTGTGACACCGGCAACGGAAAAGATGTCGAGGAGTCAGGCCATGACCATGTTCGGTGTTTCGGCCGAACAGCTCGCCACAATGAAGAAGAAGGATCTCACCCGCATCTATCGGCAGAAAGCACATGAACTCCACCCGGACAAAGGAGGCAATACTGAACAGTTTATACGTCTGACTGCAGCCTACGAAGAGTTGTTGCCATCGTTGCGATGACCGGACCGTCTCGCAATATGTCCACGGGGAGACAGAGCGGCCGGGATTCAGAGGCAACATTGACTGATCTCCGGCGTTTGCTTTCCCCCATCTTTACATCCTACTGGTCCCGTCTGACCGTAGGTTTTCTTGCCCTGATCACTGTTGATTTTCTTCAGTTGATCATCCCGCGTTTTGTTAAAACAGGAGTGGATGGTCTTACAGCACTGTCTGTGACATCATCTCAGCTTCTGGTCCTGAGTTCAATGATTATGCTGGTTGCCTGTACTGTTGCGGTCCTCCGCTTTTTCTGGCGCTATCTGATCATCGGGTTTTCCCGGATCCTGGAGAAGAAGTTGCGAGACCGTCTCTTTGACCATATCCTTCGAATGGATCAGCATTTTTTTGAACGGTGGACCATCGGTGATCTTATGGCACACGCCGGAAATGATCTGGCTACGGTGCAGATGGCCTGCGGTATGGGACTGGTAGCCGCGGTGGATGCGGTGGTGATGTCTGCAGCAGCTCTTGGTTTTATGCTGGCAATCAGTGTCAAGTTAACCCTGATTGCCCTCCTGCCCATGCCGATGCTCATTGTTTGCACCAGGATTCTCTCCGGTCGTCTCCATCAGCGGTTCAACGCCGTGCAGGAGCAATTCTCCCTGCTGACCGAATTTGCCCGGACTACACTGGTTTCGATACGATTGATCAAGGCCTATACATTGGAGGGTTTTCAGGAAACCCGTTTTCAGAGTCTGGGCGAGGCCTATATCCGGAGCAATCTTCGTGTGGCGGTCATTCAGGGGCTGCTGTTTCCCATTGCCACCCTGGTCGGTAACATCGGCATGTTGCTCCTCCTTTATTACGGCGGTATGTTCGTTATTGAGGGCGCAATTACCATTGGTTCCTTTGTAGCCTTTGTCAGTTACCTGTATATGCTTATCTGGCCGATGATGGCAATCGGCTGGGTGGCAAACCTTACGCAACGGGGTATTACCAGCCTGCGTCGGATTCATCGTTTACTTGGAGAGTCGCCTGCGGTCAGCAAAACGATAATCCGGCCGTTACCGCTGCCGCAGACAATCGGCACAACCTACAGCTGTCGTGGGCTCACGTTTACGTATACACATGCCGAACGACCGGCTCTCTGTGATCTCAGCATGGAGATAGGACCGGGAATAACGGGTTTGACCGGTCGTACGGGTTCAGGTAAATCCACCCTTTGCAAGCTGTTGCTGCGAATGTATCCGGTGGAGGACGGCATGCTTTTTTTTCGCGGCGTTGATGTGAACCGGTTATCCCAGGCTGATATCCGTCGGTGTATCGCCTATGTCAGCCAGGAGCCGGTGGTCTTTGCTGCGACAATCGCTGCCAATATTGCCTTTGGAAAACCTGAGGCGACCATGGCTGAAATTGAGAAGGCTGCTGGAATTGCCGCTATAGATGCGGATATTCAGGGGTTCACTGATGGTTATGAAACGGTGATCGGTGAACGCGGTGTCAAGCTCTCCGGCGGGCAGCGTCAGCGACTCGCTTTGGCCCGGGCACTGCTGTGCAATCGGCCTCTTTTGATCATTGATGACGGTCTGTCCGCTATTGATGTTGAAACCGAACAGCAGATCCTGGAAAATATTCTGAACAGCATGGGTGAAACATCGATTTTGATTGTTTCACACCGTGTCAACCTGCTTCGACATGCGGGCCAAATCCTTATTCTGGATGATGGAAAGGTGGTCGGTCAAGGATGTCATCAGGAGTTACTGACCCATCCCTTCTACTCATCCATGGTGGCAAAGCAAAGCAGTCATGCATAATTTCGGCTATTCAGAAGAAGGGCACCAGGGCTCTATCGGTGATATACGGCTGTGGCGACGGATTTTGGAGTACTGCCGAGGGCATGTTACCGCCTTGACCGGAGCAGTGATCCTCTCCATGATCATAGCCCTGGCTTCTTTGGGACTGCCACGGCTTATGCAGCTAGGTATTGATCGTTATATTGTCGTGGAAGATCTGGCCGGCCCGGAACGGCTGGCCGGGCTTGGACAGATTGCCCTGTGGTATGGTCTGCTCATCACATGCATCTTTGCCGCCACCTTTTGTCAGGTGATTGTTCTGGAGTGGATCGGTCAGTCGATTATGCACCAACTCAGACAGAAGCTTTTTGCCCACCTGCTGACTCTTGATCTCAACTATTTTCATAACCGGCCTGCAGGTCGTCTGGTCACGCGGCTGACCAATGATATTCAGAACATGCATGAAATGTTCACCTCGGTGATGGTTACTCTTTTTAACGATGGCCTGAAGCTGGCGGGTATTTTCTGGTTTCTTTTTCTCATGAACAGCAGATTAGCTCTGGTGATGGCGATCTTCATTCCGCTGGCAGCTGTGAGTACACTGCTGTTTTCCCGTATTGCCCGTGAAAAATTCAGGGCTATCCGCAGTCAGATGGCCAGAATCAACAGTTTTCTGGCTGAATCGCTTGGGGGGATAGGGATCATCCAGTGTTATGGCGGCCAGGAGCGAAGCAGTCGTTTCCACAGCGGGTTGACCGAGGAGTATCTGGTGCGTTCCTTTGCCCAGATTAAAGTGTTCGGTCTCTTTATGCCGTTAACCGAGCTGATGAGTTCAGCGGCGGTGGCGCTTATAATTTGGTATGGCGGCGGGGAGGTGATCCGACAGCATCTGACCATCGGGGAATTGGCGGCTTTTCTTACCTACATGCGGCTTTTTTTTCAGCCGCTGCGTGAGCTGTCGCAAAAGTATTCCATTGTTCAGGCAGCAATGGCATCCGCAGAGCGCATCTTTCAAACCATGGATACCCGTTCAGTCATCCGGGTCGAAGCGGCGCCGGATGATGAAAAGTCTGTTGTTGCGCATGGGGCCATCGAATTTAAGGATATCCATTTCGCCTACCACGATGGTGAGCCGGTTTTATCTGATATCAATCTTGCCATTGCCCCCGGAGAGACAGTGGCGCTGGTTGGTGCGACAGGGGCGGGTAAATCAACGCTTGTTTCACTGTTAGTCCGTTTTTACGAACCATCCAGCGGCAGTATCTCCATT
>JAAYDD010000276.1 GCA_012729435.1 Desulfobulbus sp. | reverse complement strand
TTACCGACGTTTGTTATAAGGATCAGCAGAGGGGCGGATGTTTGTGCGAGAACCTTGACAGTCAGATCAGAGTCTGTCATGTAGAGTACAGGAGTTGCCGACGCTGTACCTCGACATTGGAGTTCTAAAAACTTTGTGACTGTAGACAGTTACCAGAAAAACCGAAAATTGTGGATTAACAAGGGATGTACAGGATAATACATGACAAGGATGAGCTGATCATCCGTTTTGAAAAAGAGCTGGTGGATGCCGAAACGCTCTCACGGTTTCTCAATCACATCAATCTGCAGTCCATGCTGAAGAAAACCGCAAAAAGCGACGCCAGCGATCGACTGCGGGCCAGGAGCCGTCTTGCGGCTTTGCCCACCGGCATCTCCCTGTTGCGTGATCCGACTTTGAATAAAGGATCCGCCTTCACCGAAGAGGAACGTGAAACCCTGGGCCTGTCAGGCTTATTACCTCCTCGTGTACATACTCTTGACGACCAGGTGCAGCGGATTCTGAAAAATCTGCGCAAACAGTCCACTGATATTGAACGTTACGTCTACCTGATCGCACTGCAAGATCGAAATAAAACCCTTTTCTACCGTGTTCTTCTTGATAATATCGAGGAACTCATGCCTATCGTATACACCCCGACCGTTGGCCAGGCCTGTTTACAGTTCGGCCAGATTTTCCGGCGGCCCCGGGGCATATACATTACTGCCCGTGACAAGGGGCGGGTGGCTGAGCTTCTCGGTAACTGGCCATATAATGATATCCGCATAATCGTTGTCACGGACGGTGAACGTATTCTCGGACTTGGTGATCTTGGAGCCGATGGTATGGGAATACCGGTGGGTAAACTTGCTCTTTATTCAGTCTGCGCAGGTATTCACCCCAGCTTAAGTTTGCCGGTCACCCTGGATATGGGAACTGACAACGCGAGATTGCTCAACGATCCTCTGTACACCGGCCTGCAGCACCCTCGTATCCGCGGCGAGCTGTACGAAGAGATGATCGAGGAATTTATCCTGGCGGTGCAGCAGGTATACCCGGGCGCACTCATCCAGTTTGAGGATTTTGCCAACCGGAACGCTTTCCGTCTGCTGAAGAAGTACCGCGATCAGATCTGCTGCTTTAACGATGATATACAGGGGACGGCATCGGTTACCGTTGCCGGTGTCTTTTCAGCACTTCGTATTACCGGTGGATCACTTAAAAATCAGCGCTTTCTTTTTCTTGGAGCAGGCGAAGCTGGTCTGGGAACAGGCGAACTCCTGGTTTCGGCAATGATGGAAGAGGGAATGTCCCTGGAAGAGGCCCGGCAGTGTTGCTGGTATTTTGACAGTAAAGGTCTGATTGTCAAGGACCGGACTGATCTGATCGGGCACAAACGTCACTACGCGCATGATCATCCGCAGGTTGCCAACTTTTTAGAAGCAGTGGAGCTGCTGAAACCGCAGGCTATCATCGGTGTCTCCGGACAGCCGAAGCGGTTCACTCCGGAGATTCTGGAAGCCATGGCCAGAATCAACGAACGACCCATTGTGTTTTCGCTTTCCAACCCGACCTCCAAATCAGAATGTACGGCCGAGGAGGCGTATACGTGGACCAACGGTCGAGCCATTTTTGCCAGCGGCAGCCCTTTTGATCCGGTGGTCACTCACGGGCGAAAACTGTACCCGTCTCAGGGAAATAATGTGTACATTTTTCCCGGTGTCGGGATGGGGGTTATGGCCAGCGGGGCAGTGCGGGTGACAGATGAGATGTTTCTGACCGCCGCCCGCGTTGTAGCGGGTGAGGTTGCTGAAAATGATCTTCATTACGGGAGAATTTTCCCGCCCTTGCCACGGATCCGGGAGGTCTCACTGGCTGTTGCCACTGCTGTTGCTGAGCTGGCATATAAAAAAGGTCTGGCAACGCGCCCCAAACCGCATGATCTGCATGCTTATATACAGTCATTGATGTTTGAGCCGCTCTATCAGGACTATCTTAAATAAAGTTCATCAGATACCTGAAGATAATGGACAAACAAGGGCGCCGGTGGAATCAGTTCGTCGACTCAACCCGGGGGAGATGTACTGAGCTGCCAAAAAAGATGTGTAACACACTGTCTTTTCAGACGACGTACTGCACTGCCGGTGCCGGGTATCCGTCTGCCGGGCGATGAGGCCTTGTTACCCGAAATGGCCGCAGAGATTCTGTTCTACTGGTGCCAGGCGGGATATTGCGTACTTTTGCTTCATATTCAACGCCATGTCCCGTGAGACATCGGATCAACCGCAATTTTGATCTTTTGTCTGTGTTTGCGAAGTTTGACCTCCCACACCCCGTTTTCAAATTCAACTTCTGTTATAATTCCCAGCCGCTGGGCCTCGATGGAGCGGACAATTGCAGACACAGGTGTTGCTCCTTTGGGCGGGGTTGCATCGGAACGGGTTCTTTTCCGGCGCACCTCGTCCGCAGTGTACGGTGAGAGGTAGAGCTTCTCACATCTCTTTTTCCTGCACACCTTTACTTCCCAGAGTCCATCATCAAATTCCGCCTCGGTAATGGTTCCTTTCTGTTGTGCTTCCACACTCCGGAGGATTGAGGAGAGCGGTCTGCCGCCCGGCGGGGGGAGATCATCGGCATAGGCGGCAGGTAACAGCGGGAACAGGGCAGAGAGAAACAGTGTCACAACGACGATGGCTGCTTGTTGACGCATGAGCTCCTCCAGTCTGAGGTG
>JAAYDD010000275.1 GCA_012729435.1 Desulfobulbus sp. | reverse complement strand
CACCCTTCTGATAACCCAATAATTCCAATCCCCGGTTGGCAATGACCTCATTGGCATTCATGTTGCTTGAGGTGCCGGCCCCCCCCTGGAACATGTCAACGGTGAACTGATCGTGCATTTTACCCTTGAGCAGTTCATCACACACGTTGCAGATAGCCGACATCCTCGTAGCGTTTAATCTGCCGAGCTCGTAATTGGCCTGGGCTGCGGCCATCTTCACCATGGCCATTCCTTCGATCATGTGCTCAAAGTTATGGATAAACACGCCGGAGATGGCAAAGTTTTCCATAGCCCGCAGCGTTTATACTCCGTAATATGCCTGATCCGGAATCTCTCTCTGTCCCAGTGAGTCGTACTCCACACGGAAGCCACCCGGTTGGCGGGTATCTTGACGGTTGGCAAAGAGCTGATCGGAGAGCAGGCGCATCCGGCGGTTGACCCCGACAGCCACCCGGGAAACAATGCGATAGTACCGGTCCGGATGAGACTTCTGGCAGGCGATCAGCTTTTCCCGTGGAATCTGCTGTACTGTCGCCCCGTGGCGGGTATAGGCACCGTTGATGTGCACATCATCTTCCAGCAGTAATCCCTCGCTGATCAGTGCTCCCTTCGACAGAGTCATGATATGCTGGGATTTTCCGTGTAAGCCGCGGACGATCTCTATCTCGCCTTCAAGGATGACCCCGGTCCATAGTCGGGGAGTGGACTCCTGGAAGAGCCATTCATTCGGTCCGTAGGTGTGGTTGCTCCCCTCTGCAAGAAAAGCAGTAAGGTCTGCGATATCAATACCGGTGACTTCGGCAGCCTGTTCAATGTGGTGTTGTTGAATGAGCATAACTTTTCAGACGACGGTTGGTTCTTAGCACTGTGACCAGAAGATGACAGTACACTTCAGATTGGTCCTGCTGTTTCATAAGACAGCAAGACAGGATAAAAAGAGACTATGTATTGACAAAACAGAATTTTTGCAAATCTGTTATTTCTAGAATTCCGGAAGATTTTTGTCCCATGGACAGAAAAGCCAACGGGACTTATACATAACATATTAGAATAACTGAAGAAAATCTGTATCAGCCGATTGGTTGAAAATTTTATCTTCCAGAAGTTTTTTTATTTTCAGGGCTGTCCAGAAGCATTTTCATCCCGGCTGGTGTCCGGTCGTGGTTGACGGCTCGTGATTTCTGCTGTCGTTGGCTGTTTTCGGCTGTTTACAAGCCAACAGATTTTTGAAAAAACCGCAAATCTTTCAACCTGCGTGAGATCATGAAAATCCTCTCATTCTGCAGGGCGATTTTAAAATCCTTCCTGCATATAGCAGCTGTACCGGGATTTTTCATTGAAAACTTTCTTTTTTGTATGTGAGAGGGGCTGGGCAGCCTGAAAGGTGATTGGTGATCCGGTTATTTCATCGTGTTTACAACGAACTGTCTCCAGCTGATTTTTCGCATAGACGGACAGAATCCTCTGTGAAGACAGACTGTGCTGAAAGATGAAGATACAGTACAATCACCAGGGAGATAACCGTGCATTCGGACAAGGGACACCATGTTGTGCCGCGTTGAGCCGATATGCTTCACCTGCTTTTGCCGGCAGAGAAACAGGTGACATTTTTTATTACCTTCCAATCTGAAATGAGAGGTGCTTGTGAACATTCTTCACACATCGGACTGGCATATCGGCCGGAGTCTGTACGGTAAAAAACGGTATGAGGAGTTCGAGGCCTTTTTAACCTGGCTCATTGCCACCATTGAGGCGCATACAATCAGGGTTCTTCTCGTCGCAGGCGATATTTTTGATACGAGTACACCAAGCAACCGGGCTCAGGAACTCTATTACAGTTTTCTGTGCAGAGTGGCCGCCTCTCCATGCCGCCACGTGGTTATCATTGCCGGTAATCACGACTCGCCATCTTTCCTCAATGCACCGAAGGAGTTGCTCAAAGCGCTGGATGTTCATGTTATCGGCAGCATCACTACTGACCTGCAGGATGAAGTGCTGGTGCTCTGTGATGAGCGGAATACTCCGGAATTGATCGTCTGCGCTGTACCCTATCTTCGTGATCGTGATATCCGCACAGCAGAGCCGGGGGAGAGTATTGAAGACAAAGAGCAGAAACTGCTTGCCGGTATTTGTGATCACTACGCTGCAATCTCTGCGGCTGCGATACAGAAGCGCCGGGAACTGGGGGGCGATATCCCCATTGTCGCCATGGGGCATCTGTTTACCACCGGGGGAAAAACTGTGGAGGGCGATGGTGTGCGCGAACTGTACATCGGCTCCCTCGCCCGGGTGAGCGCCGGGATTTTTTCATCCTGTTTTACCTATGTGGCTTTGGGGCATCTCCATGTTCCTCAGCTGGTGAACGGTCTTGAAACCGTCAGGTACAGTGGTGCTCCTCTGGCCATGGGCTTCGGAGAGGCCCGGCAGCAGAAGAGTGTGTGCCGGGTTCATGTAAACGGT